>CAKZLH010000360.1 GCA_937125285.1 uncultured Balneolaceae bacterium
GATGTTGATCCGTCTCTACGAAATCATCATGTGGCGGTGCAGGGTATCGTGACAAAAATTTCACATAATACCGTGTTTATAGAAGACGATTCAGATGCTATGATGATCTATTCCTATGTGCCAGGATTTGAACCATGGGGATATGCTTTTGGCTTTAATGAACTCTCGAAAGATGGTACTATAGAGGTTGGTGATGAAATTAAAGTGGCGGGCATTAATACATCATGGAATGGAGGATCTATGTTAGGTTGGGCCCATGCCTTTGAAATTGTTTCAAGCGGCAATGCTACACCTGCGCAACAAATAGGTTTGGCTGATTTGGTGAATGATGGCGAGTTTTATGAAAATAAACTGGTTCAAATCAATGGATTAGCCATGAATGAGGAAGCAGATACACTAAGAGGTGGTTTTTTATACGAAATCATAGAACCAGCTACTGGCGCCACCAACTACATGTGGATTCGCTCTGGAAATGGAGGCTCCAATTCGGCTTGGGATGGGATGACTCCACCAGAAGGAGTGTTTAGCTTCAAAGGAGTGGTCCAACAAGTGTTTTTATCAACGGGTACTTTCTATGTTCCAGTCCCTATTGACTTTAGTGATATTACCCAGCAATTTGCCGGTACTCTAACTGCAGACATGTCGGGTGTTCTGGTTGGAGATACTACTGTAGTTGATGTTTCTATTGAAAACCTTAATACTACACTATTCGGTTTTGAAGCTGAAATCACATACAACCCAGAAGAGTTATCGGTAGAACCGGTAGTCGAAGATGGTTATGGATTTGATAGCTTCCTAGTACAGTCAAATGAGGTGAGTCCAGGCAGATGGGTTGTTTCAGCCGCAAGTGCCGAGGGTCTTGATCAGAATGGACCACTTTTCGGTCTATTGGTAAGTGGAGTCACCGGAGGTGAGTTTGATATTACAATGAGCAAGATAAATATCAATGAAGAGGCCCATCCAGATGTTATGATTCCATTCTTGGTAGCTAATCGTCTTTGTGGGGATGTGACCAATGATCAGTCGGTCACAGCACTTGATGCTACCTTTATTCTACGTAACTCGGTGTATCTTGCTCCACAATTCCCACTGGTCGGAAACGACTCACTTGCTGCAGATGTAACAGCTAACGGAGATATCACCGCTTATGATGCCTCTCAAATTCTTCAATATTCAGTAGGTTTACTTGATGAATTTGCTTGTGGTTTTGCCTTTAAGCGAGCGGAACCCGTTTTAGCCAATGTAGATTGGTCACCTGTAGAAAATATTGACGGGTTGCAACGAATCGATGTTGAATTTTCTTCACCTGAGAAAGCTATTTACTCAGCCGAAATGGATATCATGATTCCAGATGGATACAGCTTTAATGGGCTTTCCAATATTCCTGAAGGCATGCAGCAACTTGTTAATAAGAGAGGGCAACAAGTTCACATTTCTCTATTTGGCGTCGATCCAATAGATGAAGGTAGCTTTACCTTGTCGCTATCCTCAGATGGAGAGGGTACTGCTACATCGAAATTAAACGCACGATTCCATGTTAATGAAAGTGCTCCAATGGAATTAGATGAATTAGGATTAATCGATGTACCTAAGACTATGATGCTTTCACAAAACTATCCAAACCCGTTTAACCCTACTACACAAATTGAATATCAACTCCCCGAAGCCACAAGTGTTCGATTGAGCGTATTTAATTTATTGGGACAGGAAGTTACGGTATTAGTAAATGAGCGTAAGGATGCGGGTACCTATACAGCAACTTGGAATGCTGGAAGCCTTTCAAGTGGGGTATATATGTATCGCTTACAAGTAGGTGCTAATGTGATCACCAAGCGAATGACCTTAATCAAATAGAATTGACCTAGCAAACGATATATGGGAATGTATTTGATATACATTCCTGTATATTACAACAGCAATTTTTAGTTTGAGGTTATTTGTGAAAACATCTTCATCATATTTAGTATTGGTAGTGTTTTTGCTGCTGTGTATTATGCCAACCAAGGTACATGCCCAGGCTACACTCGTCTTACCTGATACCACACAAAATGTATTGGATACCTTATGGTATCCTGTTCATTTAGAGCTTAACGGAGCTAATGATATTTATGGAATAGGTTTTGAGTTTTCTTTTGACTCACTGCAATTCAGTTTACTGGATCTAAGTTTAGATGGAACCATAACCAAATCACTAAGCGGAGCCTTTCATGCTGTTAATGAAAAGGATAATGAGGTTTATTTTTCATTAGCAGCAACGAACCCAATAAATACGTCTGGGGTGTTACTTTATGTACAATTAGTGCCTAAAGTAGCCCGAATTAGTCAAATACAGATAACTGAGCACCAATTCAACGAGGAACCTTTACAAACCGATCCTATACGCGCTTCAATTATTACTTTTGGTAATACACCACCGCAATTGATTGGTTTACCGGATACGCTTCGCTTTAACCAAAATGACACGCTAAGTTTCTCATTAGCCGGTGTTATTCAAGACGCAGAGGATGCTTTTTCAGATTTGTCCTTTGAACTGAGCGTAAATCCACCCGTGATCTTTGTCGAATTAGTGGACTCTACATCAACATTGCTCATTTATTCTCCATTTTATGTGGGTGAAGTAGTCTTGTCGGGAACAGTTACAGACAAAGAAAATCTGAGTACGGAGTTTTCTATCATTATATTAATAGAAGAAGCCGTTACCAATGAGCTTGATGCACAACAGGCTCATTCATTTCAACTCTTTCAAAATTATCCAAACCCATTCAACCCGAGTACTCAGATTTCATTTTCAGTAGATCAACCAACAGATTTGACACTAAAGATCTATGATTTAACCGGACGTGTGGTGGCTGAAGTGTGGAATCAATATACGGCTCCAGGTTATTATGAGCTTACTTTTGATGCTTCGAATCTTTCTTCTGGCACCTATATGTACCGGTTAATGAGTAGTAATGGTAACACACTTCAAACCAAAAAGATGCTTCTGATGAAATAGGCAATGCATAGCTTAGTCTAGCATTGAATAGCACACCAAAGTTATGTGCTAGCGCCTAGGTTAATAGAATGTAAAGGGTTTAGTTTAGAACCAATTTGAGCAGGTATCCATGATGCTAAAGCACAAAGTACAAATGTGATGCTGCTAACCCAGATAAAATCCAGCACTTTTGGAGAGATTGGGGCAGCTGACATGTAATAATTTTCTTCTGACAAGCGAATTATTTGAAACTCATGTTGCACATACATGAAGAGTAAACTGATGGCTATTCCAATTACTAGCCCGATGGCGGCTACCCATAAGCCTTCAACTAGGAATACTTTGGTTATATGTTTCGGGGTGGCACCTAATGTTTTGAGTACTCCAATGTCTTTAGTTCGCTCTAAAACCATCATGAGTATTGCTCCAATTAGATTAAAGGCGGCTATTAGAATCATAACACCAATGACTAGTGGAATAATATTTTCTTGTAATTCGACCCAAGCAAATAAGTTCCCATATCGGTCCTGAATAGTTTCTGTATAAAAAGGAAATTGGATTAGTTCATCCAGTGTACGTTCACTTTCATAAATAGCCGATAAACTAGACTCGGAAATTCGAAGCTCTATTTGTTGAGCCATAGGAGAGGAGATTCCCAGCAGGGTTCTAACGGGTTGAATGTTTGCCACAGCATACATATCGTCAAAAAATTCAATACCTGTATTATATATACCCGCTACCTGATACTGTTGAATTTCTGCGGAATTTAATAGCTCATTATTTGACGGCTTCGCGGAATAGATAATTATTCTGGATCCAAGCTCGACCCCTAAACGTTGGGCAATCCCATCCCCTAAGGTAATCAGAGGATAGTTCAAACTATCGTTTAGTGAACTTTCTCCAAATTCAGTAGAGATATTTATTTCTGATGTATAACCCAATAATGAAGGATCTTTCCGTCTATCGGGAACTCCCTTTAGTAAGGCGCCCACCACCTGATCTTGGTGTTGTATCATAACCTCTCCACTTATAACAGGCTGAACATAGGCCATACCATCTAAACTATTGATGTACTCAGATAAGGTGTCGGCGCGATAAATCGGTTGGTTAGAAAAGCTATTTACCGTAATGTGAGGGGCAAAATTGACTACTTTGGTCTGAATAGTCTCTTTGAAACCATGTACAATGGATAAAGCAATGAGTAAACCCGCAGATCCGATGGCAACACCGGCGATGGACATGGATTTGATAAACGATACAAAGCCAGTACCTTTTCGGTTTCCCCAAAAGTATCGGGTGGCTAAGAATCGTTCAATACCCATCTGGTGTACTTATTCTGGTTTCATTTGAGGAAAAAATAGTACATCCCTTATCGATTCCGAGTTAGTCATAATCATAGACAACCGGTCGATACCTATTCCAATGCCAGCAGTTGGAGGCATACCGAATTCCAATGCTCTAAGAAAATCCTCATCTACGGCCATAGCCTCATCATCACCACCCGCTCGTAAAGATGCTTGGGCCTCTAACCGTTCTCGTTGATCTACAGGGTCGTTTAATTCGGTGTATGCATTCGCGATTTCCTTTCCATTACAAATGCACTCAAAACGTTCAACCAGTCCTTCTTTAGATCGGTGTTTTTTGGTTAGCGGGCTCATTTCAACCGGATAATCTGTAATGAAGGTGGGTTGAATAAGTTTAGGCTCAACAAAGGTGCCAAATATTTCATCAATGATTTTACCTATGCCGAAACTATCGTCGATTTCGATATGTAACTCTTTTGCAATAGCCTGTAATTCACTTAGGTTTTTTCCGCTAAGATCATGGCCTGTGTGCTCTAATATTGCCTCAAACATGGGAATTCTAGGCCATGGCGCTTTGAATTCAATCATATGCTTTCCAACAGGAACTTGCGTGCTTCCATGCAACTCCATAGCTACTTTTTCAATCATTTGCTCAGTGAACGCCATCATCCATTCATAGTCCTTATAGGCGACATAAAGCTCTACTTGAGTGAATTCAGGATTGTGGAATCGAGAGAGGCCTTCATTCCGAAAATCTTTAGAAAACTCATAAACACCATCAAATCCACCCACTATCAAGCGTTTTAAATACAATTCGTTAGCTATTCTTAGATATAAGTCCATATCTAAGGTATTATGGTGTGTTACAAAAGGTCGAGCCGAAGCGCCTCCATACACGGGTTGAAGGATGGGGGTCTCCACCTCAAGATATCCATGATCGTTCATGAAATTGCGCATACTTTGAACTAACTTCGTGCGCTTTATGAAGGTTTGCTTGACCTCAGGATTTACAATAAGGTCAACATAACGCTGACGATAGCGCAATTCTTTATCAGAAAATGCATCATAGGTTATTTTTTCACCCTGCTCGTTTTCGACTTCTTTCGGGGTCGGTAGTGGTCGTAATGTTTTTGTTAGTAATTCGAAATGCTCGGCATGAACGGTTACCTCACCCGTTCGAGTTTTGAACACAAAACCTCGTATACCAACAATATCCCCAATATCGACTAGTTTTTTGAAGACGGTATTGTATAGTTCTACTCCAACATCATCTCGTCGAATATAGACCTGTATGACTCCTTTACTATCTTGTATATGGAAAAATGCCGCTTTACCCATAATTCTACGAGCCATAATGCGCCCTGCGATAGAAACCGATGGACTTGTATCACTTTCTTCGGCTCGAACTAAATCGGGATTCTCTAGCACCTCAATGCTGTGATGACTTTGTTCGAACTGTGGGGGGTAGGGATTAATCCCCATTTCTTGCAGTTGACTTCTTTTTTCTCGGCGGATTTGCTCCTGTTCTGTAAGGGATAATTCCTGATGAGACATAGATCGATGATTAAATACTAGATGATAATTAGATAAGTAAAATACCGAAATCCTAGCTAAGTTATATCTTACTATTTGTATTTATGCGTAAACCTGTTATATATATTGATATTGCAAAGCTTTCTTCGGAAGCTACGATGTCTTCGAAGAGTAATCTTCTTGACGATTTGGGCACTTTTTTATCTTTATCCCAAATCGACAAAGCTCATCATTTTGCCAGTAATACCCGGGTAATGGAATTTTTGGGAGTTCGTAAGCTTTTGAGAGATCTACTGATTAGGCATGCGGATCATTTACATCTAGGTGAGCTGCGACTAGAGCAAGATGAATCTGGTAAGCCCATTATAACTCCTGTGAATCATGACTTATCGGTTAGTCTTACACATTCAAGGCATTGGCTAGGAGCATGTTTCCGTTATGGTTTGTCGGTAGGAATGGATTTGGAAGAGCGTAATCGTAAGATGAGTGATCGCCTGATTACAAGAATTTGTACTGATGAGGAATTACATCATCCTGAATTTAAGGCCGATAAACTTCGTCTATGGGTAATAAAAGAGGCCATAGTAAAAAGTATGGGTAGAGGATTGCAGGCACATCTACATCTGGTCAATGTAAGTGAGTTAAACCGGATTGAATGGGATAGTCAGACTGAACTTATCTGGGGGGGATGTACGTTTAACGTTAGAAAACTTGCTAAAGAAGATCAGTGTTTTGGGTTTCGAGCGAAGTATGAGCATTCAGATGATTATACAGGCATACTCTTAATCAATAAGGAACTTATTCTAGCGGTAGCACATTCTGTGATTAATAACGATAAAAATTAAAAAATGAATAGTTTACCTAAGCAGATTAATTATAAGGTGGTGATTATTGGCTATGGTAGAGTGGGACGATTTTTTAAATCTCTACTTCAAGGTATTCCTAGAGTTCAAGTGGTCATTAAAACTCGTGAACAGAAGATTTATCCCCATGCCGATCTCTATTTAATTTGTGTGCAAGATCAACAAATACCACTTGTGGTTAATGAGTTAGCAGTTCATGAGCAATCATCGACTTTTAGTGTGGCTCATTGTTCTGGTTTTACTTCTCTTTCAATCCTAGATTCGTTAAAAAATATTGGATGTCAAGCTGCTGTATTGCATCCAGTTGCGCCAATTACCTTCGAGACCAAGTCAGCTGATAATATGGTGATGGATGCATTGGGTGATGAAGGCCTAATGAAGATATTTGAGTACTGGTGTTCGGAGTGGGGTGCTCGATTTGTTCGAGTCACCGAGGCCCAAAAGAAGTCAATCCATATCGCTGCAGTGATGAGTTGTAATTATCTCATGGTACTCTACGGTCATGTTCAACGCTATTTAAAGGAGCAGGGTATGGAGTCCATTGAGGTTGCCAATATGTTAAAGGGGATGATGGGGAGTAGTTTGGAGCAGGTAGACCTTCAATCCGTGGAACAAGCGTTAACTGGACCTATTATTCGAGGAGATATTTCTACGATTGTACAACATTTAAATCTGCTAAAAGAAGAGGAGCAACTGCTAGACTTGTATAGAAGTTTAGGGACTAGTACATTGGATTTGATAGATCATTTCTCAGAGAAACCACTGGATAAAGCCTTTGTAGAAATGCGAGACCTCTTTAAGTAACCAAAATGTATTAATTATTTAACATGAGAGTATTAGGGATCAATAGTCTTTATTTATGGGTGTTGTTAGGAATATTCACCATGTATTCGGGATGTACGGATGCCCCTGAAGATAAAAATTCTACATCGAAGGTGAATCTGTTGCAGAATGCAACGGTAGACCAAATTCAATCTCATATTGCAAGTTTTAGTGGAGAAAAGCCTGTTTTAGTGAATATATGGGCTACTTGGTGTTTACCCTGTGTAGAGGAGTTTCCCTATATAATGGATTTAAAATCGAAATATGGAGACCAGTTTGAATTGGTGTTCATATCTGCGGATTTTGAAGAGGCTCGGATGGAGGCAACCGAATTTCTAGAGTCGCAAGGGGTTAATTTTACTACCTTTTTTAAACAGGGCAAAGACAATGATTTTATCGCAGGTATTTCTGAAGCTTGGTCTGGTGCTATTCCCTATACATTAGTCATCGATAAAGATGGCGTGACACATACCGAATGGGAGGGAAAGGCGGATTACCAAGATTTTGAAAAGGCCCTATTGCAGGTTATACAGTAAATATCTTATCGATAGAACAAGTAATCGAATGAACTGTTGATCGATTGAATAAATAATCGAATGAATCAAAACCCGTATTAAACGTTAACGAATAATTATCTTCATCGTATGAAAAAACGCATGCACCATCTAATAATAAAAAGCTCTTTTTTCCTTTCGATTTTCGCACTAGTGGCGTTCACCAGTGTATCTGCTCAAGATATTGAACAACTTCCATTAGGAAGTACCTTACCCCTTGGAGATGTATCCATGGAGGATATTTCGGGAAGAAATCTAACCTTAAATGGAGTTAAGGGTGATAATGGATTGTTGGTTATATTTTCTTGTAATACCTGTCCTTGGGTCATAAAATGGGAGGATAGGTATCCTGTTGTTCAGGAAATAGCCGCCGCCAATGATATCGGGATGATCCTTTTAAATCCCAATGAGGATTATCGAGACAAGGGGGACGGAATGGACGACATGATTCTGCATGCTGAGAAAGCAGGCTATGATCTTCCTTATGTACTCGATAAAAATCACCGGGTGGCCGATGCCTTTGGTGCTTCGCGCACTCCGCATGTATATCTGTTCGATAGTGAAGATAAGTTGGTGTATGTAGGAGCCATTGATGATAATGCAAACAGTGCTGCAGATGTGGAGGAATTTTACATTAAAGATGCCATTGAACAGTTATCTGCGGGTCAACCCATAACCACAGCCTCTACAAAATCCATCGGCTGTACGATTAAAAGGCTCGGTAACTAATAAGTAGAAAAAGCAGTATTTTAGGTGGATATATTATTTAACCTAGTTCATTAGACTGCTATGCCTACTTGGATATTGCACACTGAATTTAAATTTGACGCCGCTCATTATATCGATGGATATGATGGGAAATGTGGACGAATGCATGGTCATACCTATAAAGTTCATATGAAAGCAAAATCGCACAAGCTAAATCCTTCTGCCTACCTTAAGACCTCGGATATGGTTTGTGATTTTAAAGAATTAAAATGGGCTGCAAAAGACTCTGAAAGAGGAGGCTTTGATCATGGGGTATTAAATGAACTTATGAAGGAAAATACCACTGCGGAACGCATTGCCGAATACATTCACCAGGAAACCCAGAAGAGAATTCCATCCGGTATAGAACTAGAAGTCACCGTATGGGAGACGGATACTTCTTGGGTAACCTATACCGATAAAGATGTATAATACCGCACCCGAACCGAATGAATCT
The DNA here is from genome assembly GCA_937125285.1 of uncultured Balneolaceae bacterium. Classification (GTDB taxonomy): domain Bacteria; phylum Bacteroidota; class Rhodothermia; order Balneolales; family Balneolaceae; genus UBA1275. The sequence continues at coordinate 9,255 of CAKZLH010000360.1, forward strand.
GTTTCTATAGTCGAAGCCTTAGATGTTTCGTACCCTATAATGGAGCACTTCTACACTATTCAAGGAGAAGGCTATCATACGGGATCGGCTGCTTACTTTATTCGCACGGCCGGATGTGATGTGCAGTGCTGGTGGTGTGATGTGAAAGATAGTTGGGACGGGGAGAGGCATCCGAAAATGACGGTTCGTGAATTAGTTGAGAAGGTGAAAGCAGCAAAAGCAACTAAAGTTGTTATTACCGGCGGTGAACCACTTATGCATGATCTATCGCCTTTGACGGATGAATTAAAAAAATTGAAGGTTGATATCCATATTGAAACAAGTGGTTCATCACCACTATCTGGGTCGTTAGATTGGATTACCCTGTCACCAAAACGCTTTAAAAAGCCACTTCCCGAGGTGTACCAGCATGCCGATGAGTTAAAAGTGGTGGTCCTTACCAATAAGGATTTGAAATGGGCAGAAGAAGAAGCTGAAAAATGTGCTAAGGAAACCAAGCTCTATCTTCAACCCGAATGGGATACCCCCGCATCCGTACCCTTGATTGTGGAGTATGTGAAAAAGAATCCTAAATGGGAGATCAGTTTACAAACCCACAAATTCTTGGATGTACCATGATTGATTCAACGAAAGGAGTAGTTATAACGGGCGCTTCCAGAGGTATTGGACGGGAAATTGCTAGAAGTTTTGCTCGAAGTGGATATGCCTTAGTGTTGATGGCTCGAAACCGCGATCATGTACAAGAAGTCGTTGAGGAATGTTTATCAATGGGTGCCTCTCAGGTCATTGGACGGGGTTTTGATTTTAGATCAGAGGAGTCCTTAGTAGATAAACTGGAGATTCCAGTAGAATTTCCAAAAATAGCGGTGCTTGTTAATAATGCGGGCCATTTTTTGTTCCAAGACATGGCTCAGGACAGCTTAAGCGATTACGAAGAACAGTTTAGAATTAATGTACTGGGAGCGATTGCTTGCACGCAGCATTGGTTTAACGATCTGAAAGCTCAGAATCACTCTTTGGTTGTTAATATTTGTTCTAAAGCGAGTGTCGAAGGTTATGATGATGCAGCGGCCTACGCGGTTAGTAAACATGCACTTTTGGGCTATGGTCGCTCTTTGCGAGTGATGTGTGAGAGAAATCATCCTCATATTGGGGTGTGTAATATCTTGCTAGGTCAAACATTCTCAAGCTCATGGGACGGTATTGATGTTGATCCCGAGCGTCTGATTAATCCCGTTGATGTCGCTGAAATGATCTATGGGTTTACCCAATTAAGCGTAAGAAGCGTAGTTGAGGAGCTTACAATAATGCCTGCAAAAGGTATTCTCAGTCGAGATAAGGCTTAAAGAGACCTTCTAAATCCCCATTAATATGGGTAATTAATTCGGGTTGAAAGTGTTCACCGGTCAAAAGTTGGTACAGCTCTGCGTATCTGTTATAAACTTCGATTCTAAATTCATCGGGTAAATCGGGTAAGCTTTGACCTTCTAAGCCTTGAAATTGGTGTTCCATCAGCCATTCTCGTAAAAATTCCTTGGATAGCTGCTGCTGAGGAATACCCATATCCTGTCGCTCTTGAAAACCATCGGCATAAAAGTATCGGGACGAATCGGTTGTATGAACTTCATCTATGAGGGTGAGCTCGCCTTCATACAATCCAAATTCATACTTCGTATCCACCAGAATGAGCCCCTGTTGGTGGGCGACTTCTTGCCCACGTTTAAAGAGCTGAAAACCTGCATCTTTTATCTGCTCCCATAGGTCAGCTTCCACTATATTACGAGATAGGATCTCAGCTTCAGAAATGTCTTCATCATGGCCTTCCATCGCTTTGGTTGCTGGGGTTAGGATGGCCTCAGGAAAAGGGTCATGTTCTTTGAGTCCATCTGGCATTTCGACTCCACACAATGTGCGTTTTCCACTCTTGTATTCTCGCCAGGCATGACCCGTAAGATGTGCTCTAAAAACGACCTCGATGGGAATGGGGCTGCATTTCTTCGCGATGGTCACATTGGGATGTGGAACGTCAATAATGTGGTTAGGTAGAATATCCGAAACTTTAGAAAAGCTAAAAGCCGCTAACTTATTTAGAATTTGCCCTTTAAATGGAATAGCTTGCCGCATGATGAAATCAAAAGCGGATATTCTATCCGTGACCACTATGCCAAGAGTACTGTCATTTAATTCATATACTTCACGTACTTTACCACGGTAAGGGCTTGTTAACTGGGGTAATTCTGTACGTGTAATACAGTAGGGTAGTGCTTGGTTAATGTCCAATGGTAGTATCTTAGCTTTTCTTGGTAGATCCTCGGGGAATCAAAATTGGATTGATCATGGTCTGGAACAACTGGGTATCCTTGGTCTTGATGATCGTCAATAGACGCGAAATTGCCTGTGTACCAATGGTATGCATTTGTTGATCGATGGTGGTTAGATCTAAGTATTTACTCAACTTGATATTGTCATAGCCTATAATCGCCACATCGTCTGGAACTTTAAGTCCTAATCGTGAAATAGCATGCAGCGCACCAAGTGCCATGGAATCGTTTAG
>CAKZLH010000361.1 GCA_937125285.1 uncultured Balneolaceae bacterium
AGAAAGGTGTGATATTTTCCCTCAACGCTCATTATTTCGGCTTCTGGAACTATTATTCCCGCTTGTTGGGCAAGTTCCCAAGCAAGATACTCCCAGGCTCCTTTATCCATATTATCCTGCCTGGAAGGAAATTTAGCAATCCAAAGATTGCCTTTCTCGTCAGAAACTGATGCCTTAGGTCTTGCCCCACCTAAGGATGATCCGGGAGCCAATAAGAACATGATCCATTCCCTAACCGCATCAGAATCCTCGTCTGATTCTACTACATCAGCAGCATATTGAAGCTCTCTTAGTGCTGCAAGCGGAGGGACCGCCTTTTCATCATTATCATCAAGAAAGGGACCGTCTTCTTCTAATTTAAAACGCAGACCACCCATTCTTGTCAGGTCATTCACACCTAATAAGTAATCAACGTCCGTTAATCTTTTTCTTTCTCCTTCCTCATTAAGAATAGCCTCTCTTCTTTGCATTAACGTTTTTCCCCAGCGATCAGGCATGGAATCTAAGAAAACTCCGAAATTGGGCTTATCTGGGGAATATTGTGGACCGCTCACCCATTGGAGATCCGGATCTAATTCCTGTTGAGACTGAGTTTTTAACCAACCCTTATCATAAGTAAAACTCCAGGTTAAATGGCCTCTGGCTTCTTGGGCACTAAGCGTACCCATCCTAATCGGATCAGGCATTCCCTGCCAATGAGCATATACAATGATATTTGTTTTCTTCGGAGCCATTACTAAAGATCCAAATCTTGCAGTTTACGGCCAAACTCATCATCAGCAGCTAACTTCAGAAAGTCTTCGTGTAAATTGAGGGCTCTTAGCACATTAAAATAGTTACCAATGGAAACCGAGGGTTTACCTTGCTCAATGTAATAGAGTGTGGTCCGGTCGATGTTAGCACGTTCAGCCACTTGTGTAGTGGTAAGCTTACGACGCTTCCGGGCGAGCTTAATATTTTCACCAAGCTGCTCTAAGATCTTACGGTGCTGAGGGAATATTTTTTGCTTTTTTGATTTCATATAGTTGAATACTTTCAACAATTTTACGCTTTTTGTTGATAATATTCAACAATTATAATTTGTCTATTATAAGCACTATTTGAGTCATTGATATGACACTAATTCACAGTTGATTGTAAATCTTAACTAAATTGCTTATCATGAAGTGCTCATCTCACCACATTAGGGAGAAGGAGTTTCGGAGCTCGATATGCCAAGATGCATACCGAGCTCTGCTTTTTTTAATGAATTTTTGGAAGCTTTTTCTTCATCTTCTTTCGTATCTGCTTCTCCCCATAAGACTTATTCAAATAATACGCGGTAAGTAAATAGTACTCTTCTTTTTCTCTAAATGGCTCAAGAATAATCACATGTTTTTCAGATTCATCGAAGATGTACGTTCTTATTTGATCTGTTCGATCTATACGATCTTCATAACTAAAAATATGAATAACTGAGGGGGTATTTTCTTCTATATGGTGTTTAATCCAGTGAAGTCGAACCGACCTGTCTGATTCAAAGATTCTTTTGCCAGTCTTTTTACCATCATCATCCTTTTCGTCGATGGTTGTTAAGTGTTTGAATAATATATCCAATGGGTCTTGACCATCTTGTGTAGTAGGGTGGATTTGCTTACTTCGCAATTGAAAGTTGCCGTTATTGCTTATATCCCTGTCAAATACTCTTCTCAGTGATTTTAACCGTTCTTTCTGATTTAAGTGATTAATCTCTAAAAGATCAGGATACTTTTTCAAAAGGTTGAGAGGCATAAAACTTAGTTTAAGTCAATAAAAAATAGATTAAACTTATCTGCGTATTTTGGAGTTGAACGATCTAACGGCAGATCACTATGATCTTCAATTTTTTTTATGAGTCTTTTCTTTGCGATCACTTTACCCTCACCCCTTAAATGGTAGTTTAGTGCCCCCATGATCAAATCCGCCATTTGCATCAATGGACTTTCGTAAGATCGAATAAATTGAAAATTCCGGATGGAAGCATTCCACTTCAGCATGTCTTTAAGCCTTGCTAATTTTTTATGGCTTATTGTATCCTTGATATCCAGATAAATATTGTAGTTGTAAGACATGTTAATTTTGTGATGTAGCAACTGGTAATACATCCTGAAATAAAAATCTTCATAAGTAAATCCAGGCCTGTTTTCATCAATCTGAGATTTATCTACAATAATTGCCCGAAAATTTAGATCGGTGGAGAAAAAATAATCAACCAATTCAGCATATAATGGATATTGAGATTGGGATACATCACTCCATTTAACCTCTCCTTTAAACTTGTGTTTCTTGCGAAGCAATTTGAAGTGCTCCCTATGTTGTTCAATTTGGTTATAAGCGCTGCTTACATACGATATAATCATATAAGGCATTCCATCATTTTTAAGATGGGTGCTTTCATCACAGTAAAAATTGTATGTTTTTTCAGCCATAATTTTCAAATAGTAAAATTTTGCGGTTACTCCTCCCCAAAAACCTTCTCAAAATGCTCCCAGGCTACTTTATAATCCTCCACCCGGTCGCATTTGTCGAAGGGGGCGTGGTAGGTGATTTCTTTGCCGCCGTAGAGTTCGTTTTTAGAGGGATCTACGGTGTGGACGTAGGTTTCGCCTTCTTTTAGGTCGCTTATTGAGTTCCAAGTTTGGCGGTCGGTACCTACACCGGTAAGGCCACGGCTATTGGTGAAGACGATATTTCCCTTACGATCGTACCAAGTATCCTCCTCGTACTGCTGCATGACTGGAAACTGAACTTCATAAATAAGAATCAGCTCTTCTAGCGTAAGGCCGAGTGCCATGGCCACAATTACATCTATTTCTACTAAGGCTTGGCGACGTTCGAAATAAGTTCTTAAGGGAGTGTCCCAGTTCCATTCAGGAGATAGTTCAGAAAAATCTGGTAGTCGATCATCATTAATACTCCAAGAACTAACTAAAAACTTATCATCCCAAACATCGGTCCAAAGACTACCATAGTGATTAGTTAAACAATTCAACAATAATGATCTTAATGAAAGTTCAGTAATAAATTTGCTATCAACCCCCATAGGGAATGATTTAAGCAACTCTCCTCTAACATTTGTTTTACCAATAGACTTTAAAAAGAAGTCTAAAACTACTGAAGAACACAATGACAAGAATTGCATATTAAAGCTATTATTTTCAAAAAGTATCGTTACCACACCATCTATATGTGCAACTTTGGGCGGAATAATAGCTGGTTGTAAAGTTCTTTCACTAGCGGAACCAACCATCTTTCTAAAACAGACTTTAAAATGCTTTATCCAAGGTATCTTCCTATCAACACCTTTTATTCTTGTAACGTACATACTTAAATTTTCATCGGGTACATAGTTTGTTCTTGGTGTAAAATCATTAGTAATTCTTGTTAGATCTATTTCATCATAGTGAGAATTCAGTTCGCACTTTTCTCTAGGATTTTTATAAAGTGGATTCGCAACAAAAAAATGAGGGCCACTGTATATAAGTTCATAGTTTTCTAAGTCTGGCCATTTTGTATTTCTCTTAATAATTCCTTTATCCTGGGCACTTGTCTCATTAAATCCTTCAGTCACAAAATATTTATAGTCATTAACACTACCTGAAAATTCACTGAGCTTTTTAAGTACGCCTATAATTTGTTTACTGTGTATACTTACTAGCTTTGCTGATTTCCATTCTTTGCCATCCTCAAAGGTTTTATCCAAGATTCGAAGTTCTTCTTCCTTAAAATTAACTATACGGTCTTTATGTGGTTGTGTATTCCAGACCATACGACCAGATCTAGCATCCAAGATTTTATATCCGCCGCACATTCCATTACCTGAATGCACAAAACATCCATCCACGGTTGATGGATGAAACAAGTTATGAATCGATTCAAAATTAATGTTGCTTGGATTACCAGAATAAATGTGTGTTCCGAAAATTGTCTCATGATGTACTTCTGAAAAGAGTGATAGTTCATTTTTAAACTGGAAATGATATTCAAGTCTAGGATATATAGCTTTTCTGAGCTGTTTACCTTTTGGATCATCATAAATACTCTCAGGGTGTACCAATCCTGTAAAACCATCCCCACTTGAAAGCGTAAAGCAATTCTCTATAATACATTTGTATAAATTTGTGTGTTGCCCAGTCAATAAAGGATAATTTTGAGGAGCACTCATAAATTTTGATGAGGCTTCCATTTCGATTGATTCAACTAGAAATTGTCTTTTCAACTGATCATTCTCTAGAAATGTGTGCAGAATTTTTCTTACATCAGATGAAGAGATTTTTCGAATCATGACTTCAGGAAAAATATCTGAAATCACTCCTTTTTCATCAAATGCCATAGTATTCCACGGAGGATTCCCACAAATTAGATCAAACCCACCCCGCTCATAAAACACTTCCAAAAACTCCAAATGGGGATGGAAGAATTTGTACTGGTTGGATAGCTTTTGCACCAGCTTTAGTCGTTCATTGTTATCGAAAAAGTCTGCCCTGTCTACCTGTTCAATGATGGCAGATGTCTTCTCATCCTTTTCCTTAACTAAATCATCAAAATTGAGCTGTTCACCCCGGTGATGCAGCAGTTTTTGCTGGTAGGTAAAGCCTTTTGGCTCTTCATCCTGCTCATTAGGATCAACGGCCAAGATATTTTCGAGATCGGTGAGGTACTGGTTGCGGTCAGGCAGGTGCTTGGCGTCGCGCATATCCCAAAACCACAGGGCCGCCCAGTAGTCCATCACCAGCTTTAGCTTATAGTAAGCAGCATCGGTTTTCATGCGCTGCTCAGCCAGCTTCTCTTTTTCGTCGTAGCTGCGCAGATGCATCCCTTGTTGTTCGCCTTCCTCGGTTCCACCAAAAATATTGTACCGGCTGTGGGTTTGGGTATTTAGCTGCTTTATAAAATGGTAGTAATTATCCAATTCGGCATCAATACTTCGGCAAATACGCTTCAGGCGATTCCGCTCTTCTTTTCTAAAAGGAAGAATAAATTTCTTCTGCCAGTCTTTTACGCGGTCGTACTCTTTCTTATGCTCGTCTTTCAGCATTTTAATGCCTGCAGAAGCCAGCATGTTTTTGTCGGGCAGCAGAAAGTGATAGATCTCATCCTCTTTTCTGAGAATGCCCTTTTTCCCAAAAGAGAGGGATTTCGGGCCGCTTTCCCACCACTCTTTTTTAATCTCTTTGTTTTTGGTGTCTTTCTCGTAAGAAATCTCCTCCTCTTTATACACCTTCAGCCAGGCACCCACCACAGCATTCCCACAAGCCAGTCGGTTGGCAAAAAAGGGCGTCTCCATATCTTTGTGAATCCCGTTCAGCCACAGGCTCAATTTCCCCAGCTCAATAGCTGTGGGATTAATATCCACCCCGTACACGTTGTTGGTTGCAATGTAGGCCTTCACCTTTTGCAGTTCTTCACGGTACTCATTCGGGGCTACCTGTCGACCCATTTCTTTCTGTCGATAGGAGAGGTAGGCTTCTGCCACCTGGTTAATCATTTCGTTGTGGAAAGCAGCGGCACCCATAGCCGGTTCCAGGAGTTTCAGGTCCAGTAGTTCCAAGGCTTTCATCTCGCCTTTTTCCACCTTCTCCAGAATATGCTTCAGCGCATACTTCACCGTGAGCTTTGTCAGTGATTCCGGTGTATAGTACGAAGCCGACTTCTGTCGGTCGCGCCCACTCATGCGGTACACAAACTGTCCTTCCGGAATGATTACATCGTTTTCATCATCATCCTTCAGGACTTCATTATTCTTAAAATCATCACGCCGGGAGCGGGGCACCAAATAGGTTTCTTCCGGTTCACCGGGTTTATGCACTTCAATATATTCCTGTTCGGTGTAGAACCCACGGTAACTCAACAGGCTTTCATACACACTGCCCAACTGGTTAATTCCAAGATTGGCATAGGATATACGTCCCCGGTTTTTGCCGCGCTGTTCTTTACTCAGCGACATCCGCTTAATAATATCCTGCCAGACGAAGTTGCGCATCTTCACCTTATTCAGCCAATGCAGTTTCTCGTCCATGAACAGGGGTGAATCCACCTGACGAATATGAAAGGTTTTATCCAGTTCCACCTCTCCATTACCATTGCGGGATTGATCTTTATACCCGCTGCTCATCAACTTAAACAGGTTGGTCAGTGAGTCATGGAAGAAATAGCCATTTCGGGAGCTTTCGGAGTGAAGGGGAACCTGCTCCAGGTCGCGCAACATTTCCAGGGAATAGCCCCGCTGATATACGCTGTCGGTTACCGGTAGCAAACTGAGCTCCTCACGGCTTTCCGCATAAAAAATAAACAGCAGTCGGTACACAATGGTAAGGCAGTCATCCCGGACTTCCTGCGCAAAATCCGTTCGGTGCTCATCTATGTTGAAATCGGTGTTCTCCTTCAGATAGGTAAGGGCTTCATTCGCCATCGCCTCTACCGCGTGAATCACACCTTCCTTCAAATCCTTGGTGACTTCATAAGCACTTTTATGGCTGTCTTCATCCAACTCTTCCAGCAAGACCTGCTTGCTATCCGGAGCCAGACTGTCCTTACGGAGCAATAGCTGAAAGCTGGCGTAGTAATTTTCCTTTCGATTGGCGACTACTTCTGTAAAAAGCTCCTCCAGATCAAACTCCAGGTAGGAACCACGGAACCATTTCTCGCCTTCCATCAAATAGGTCTTATTGGCCGCCAGCAGCAGGATGAACTTCGGGCGCTGATTTTCTTCCAGTAGAAACAGCTTGGAGATGACCTCGTTAATGATACTGGGTGAAAGCTTTACACCCTCCGGTAAGGTAAATACATCCTTCCACTGTGAACGATGATAGCGCTGCTGTTTAACCGACACTTCTCCATTTTCTTCGGTATGGTAGCGCTGTTCAAACAACCCGTCTGGTTCATCTTCTCCGGTTTTGATCTGGGCCTGCATTTCCAGCACGAACAATTGGGGCTTATCACCACGATATAACTTGTGCCGAATTGGAATGACTTCATCCTCACTCATGTAAAACGGATTGTTGTATTCCGCCTTCTCTCCATCATATCCAAGTACTTTGAGGAGCTTAGTATGGAACTTATGCGCCGCATTGATCTGATCACGGGTTCTCAGGCGACCTTCCAGAAAATCTTTCTTCAGGGCATAGTATTCATCTTTAATTCGATTAAACCGTTTATCCATTTGTTTGATGGAGTCACGATCCAACCCGGATTTGTCCTGTACTTTCCGGGAAAAATCTTCATCAAAATAATTAGAGGCGAAATACTCGCCTACGTTCTCAATAAATCGAATCATGCGTCTGTACGGTTGTAGAATACGGCGATTATTTTCAGAAAGGCGTCGTTACCCAAAGAGGTAAAGTCCTTGAAAAACCGGCTGGTTTTATCGGTAATATTATTGATACGATACTGTTCATTCTCTTTTCGTCTCTGTTGGAATGAGGTCATGCTTACCTCTTCAAAATCCATTTCAATCTGTTCCAGCGAATTCACCTTCCATTCGTGGAGTTGCTGCTCATAATCTTTAAGTTTTTTACCCATAGCCAGCTCCAGTTCATGCTGTTGCTTTGGCATATACATGGTTTCAGCTACTTCAACAGCATCGGTCAACATACCCTCCAATTCTTCAATGTGTTCTTGCGTAATTTCTCGGGTATAAAGCTGATCGCTGATTTTAAACTTCTTATTAAATTCGGTAAGCGACATCGGTTCTTGCCGCATGGCTCCACTCTCATCGAGTCCGATTACAAAAAATTCGGAATAAACAGGCTGTCCCAAGTCATTGGAAACCTGTCCATGAATGACTACCCATGTTGTATTTTCGGGAAGTTGTTCTCCAAGTCGAGCCACCGGGGCTACGCCTTTGTCTATACTGGCATCCATCTTGGTCAGCATATACCGAACCAGTGGATGCTGATCGAACATCATCTGAAATTCCGCCCATTCACCACTTTTCTTACGAGCGTCTTCAATCGCTTTCTGAACGGTTTCCTTTTTAGAACTTAATTTCAGATACCCATTTTTATTGGGAAGAGCTTCATCTGGGAGATCATAAAGAATATCAGCAACACGATCGTCATACTTAAACTCCAGGTATCCATCTTCCTGCATCTCAAACTGATCCGGTTCCAACTGGCCTGAGGCCAACAGCTGCTGAAAAAGATCCTGATAATAGGAAGTATCGTTATTGTATAAAGAAAACACCGAATCGATCATGGTGTCTTCCGTTTCCAAAGCAGGAGTGGACTCATCAAAACCGAGAGAAGCATAATCAAACTCCTCACTTTCTTTTTCAATCCGCTCCATGAAATCCTCATCTTGCTCCATCATTGCCTTTTCAACACGACGTTCTTCACTATTGGCATCATACAATTTCATCACTGAACCAGCATCACCTAATGTTTTGTGAACCACTTCCTCTTTTTGCCGAACCTTGTCAATGATATGCAGGTCCGTCTTGATTCCATCCACGGAAGAATCCGTTACGATATAATAGATATGCGGCGTTTTCTTCTGTCCATACCGGTCGATACGTCCATTACGCTGATCAAGTGTGATCAGAGACCAAGGCACATCGTAGTTAAACATTCGGTTACAATGATGGTGTAGATTTACCCCTTGAGAACCGGCATCAGAGCAAAGCAGGATTCGCACATCACTGTCTTCCTTCCCGAAATCCTCAATCATGTTCTGCTGATCCACATCGCTAAGAGAGCCACTAAAGGTTGCTATCCGCTCTTCTTTCAGATCAAAATCCTTCACTAAGTTAGTGTAAAGGTAGTCTAACGTATCAATACGCTCAGCAAAAACCACAATTCGGTCATCACTTGGGTAGCCTGACCACTCTAAATCTACCAACGCCTTTTTAAACCGCTGATACTTGCTGTCCTGATTATCCTTAATGATTCGATCCAGAATGCCAATCAATTTTTCAATTTCTGAAGCCAGCTCCTCCTCTTTGAGTGTTAGCTGGGCTTTAGCTTGGATTTTCTCAAGTCGTCGTTCCAAGGTAACCTTAGCCGCCTGAGGGGAAGACATATAGGCTTTAAAAATACTTATAGAGAAAAGCTGATCATTTCGGTCGGCATCTTGCAAAGCTGTGACCTTAAGCTTCTGCTGGATAGATAGGAATTCCTCCTCCAGTGAATTTAACTCCGTATCCAGTCGCACTACATCCCGTTCCTGAAATTTAGCTCGGATAGTATCATCTTCAATGTTGTGCTTAAAACGACGAACATAATATGGTTCAATGTCTTCTTTGGTGAAAGAACCGGTTCGGGAAATAGCCGTTGGTTCAATCATCTTAATAAGGTTTGCAAAGTTTTCACGCTTACCGTTGTGTGGAGTGGCAGAGGTTAATAGCAGGGATTCACATCGCCCTGAAAGATCTTGAGCTAAACTTCCCCTTTGACTGCTGCTGTTCGCCACCGTATGACATTCATCAATCACGATCACATCCCAATGCGACTTTTCAATGTAGTGCTGAAATTTAGCGTTGTTTTTGAGAGTATCAATCGAGATGATGGTCTTGTCGTAATAATCGAAGGGATTTTTATTGAGTGGCAGCTTCGACTTTAGCTGTGCTATTCCCACGCTATCCAGTCTTACAAGTGGTATAGCAAATCGATTCCAAATATCCTGCTGAAACTGTCCTAAGATAGATTTGAGAGCTAATACTAATATTCGTTTACCGCGGCCTCTTTTTATCAACTCAGAAAGTGCAATCCCCACTTCCACAGTTTTACCCAAACCAACCGTATCGGCAATCAGTAGTCTTGGTCGTGGTAATTTTAAGGCTTTAATGGTTGGGGTAAGCTGATAATCAGCGACATCCATTGCTGCTTTGTGGCCAATGGTAATCTTATCACTGGTTACAACTGAACTGCGAAGCTGTGTTTCCAGATAAAGCTTGGTCTTTCGATAACCTGTATCTTTGTCTGGTACTAGTTTGGTATGCCGTGGATCAACTGTTTTAATATTCGTGTCGATATTCGTATCAAAAGTAAACCGGCGGTTTTTGACGAGCTCACTAACCCCTTCCGTCTCAAGAATCTGTGTGGCATCGTAGTTATTCTTAACGTCTGTAATAATAAAGTCTTCGCCCCGAACTTGAATTCGCTGACCAGTTGAAAAAAAATCTGACATACGTATTTACATTAAGTTAGGCCGTAAAAAAAAACAGCTCCAAATGATACATAATTAAATTCAGTTCAAATAATAAATCAATTCACCCTTTTTACAATCTCAAATTTGGAAAAGAACATTAAATTAACTGTCTATGCTAATTATAAATGTCACAATTATTACCGAATTAAAACCTTGTTAATAAACAAAAATTTCCATTATGCGCTGGTTGTTCTTACACACAAAAATGTCCATTTAACTAAATGATAATTATACCATTCACCCTTATTTCAATCAATTTAAATACATATTTATCTTAACAAAGAAGCATAATGGAGGTATTTTATGCAAAATAAATCTTTACTATGCCAAACCCTGTCCTACTAGTGCAGCCCCAAAACCCTGCAACACCCACATCAACCCGAGAAAAATGCTTCTGTGGCATAGCGAACGCTATTCATAATCTCGTTCAACCACGCCTTTGAGGTCGCGGCGTTCTTCAACCGCTAGGCGGAGCTGTTCCTTGAGGTTTTTGCCCTTGCGCACCCCTGGGATCACGAATACGGGGGTCGTGCGATCACTGGTTATCATGACAATATTAGACAGGCCTATCAACCGGAGGAGAAAGGGCTCGTTGAGGACGATGTCTTTGACCCGATATAGCTCCAGTTCATGCGTGTTTTTGGTGAGCACTCCCTTTTCCTGGGTTATGCGATGATTGGTTACTGTAATTCGCCAGGTTTTTATGGTGAGCCATAACCAAAATGCCGCCACGAGCCCGACGCCTGCCCACGCCAGCGGGAGTAGCCATAGTAGATACCAGCCGAACATGGTCCAATGGGATGGGCTTCCTTTCCAGATGTGTTGTTCTTTCATGGGTGGTGGGTTGGTGGGTGGTTGTTAGTTTGTGATTTTAGACGGTATTGGTCGTATATGGAAAAGTTAGGCGGTTAATAGGTCATTTTTTGGGATAGGAAGGAAAGATTTTGGCATTTAACAGGAACGGGGACCAAAACGGTATTTAAATTATACCATTAGAAGGTCAATGCATTATTTAGCCCTATTTGGATTTTACGCTTTTGTATAAATAAGTAAATTATTTTAACACACTAGACTTGTTATGTAAAGAAAAATCGATTTTCTTTACATATATAATTACATTGGTACAAAAACGAGTTAATCTTTTACGAAATGTCCGTCAATAAAGAATTTGTCTTGAAAGAACTTCCGCTTAGTGTCGATATGGAAACTAAAGCGGTGCTAAAAAGTCTACCCAAAGCTCATGCTGCATTAGCTGAGTTAAAAGGAGTTGCTTCAACAATTCCTAACCAAATTATTTTAGTCAACACATTAGGACTCCAAGAAGCAAAGGACAGTTCTGCAATTGAAAATATAATTACAACGCATGATGATCTATATAAATCAGAATTAAATTTTTCTTCGTTTCATTCATTACAAGCTAAAGAGGTTCAAAACTATATCTCGGCATTAAAAAAAGGATTTGATTTAGTAACAGCCAATGGATTGATTACTAACTCAATTATCATGGATATTCAAAGTGAACTAGAGAATAATAATGCCGGATTTAGAAAACTTCCTGGAACAACTCTTAAAAACTTATCGACAGGAGAAACAATTTACACTCCACCACAAGATATCTCAGACATTAATCGGTTAATGTCTAACCTTGAGAGGTTTATGAATGACCCATCAGTCTCAGATTACGACCCATTAATAAAATTGGCTATAATTCATTATCAATTTGAAAGCATTCACCCCTTTTATGATGGAAATGGAAGAACGGGCAGGATCTTAAACATTTTGTACTTAATTCTTCAAGGCTTACAAGCGTTACCCATTCTTTATTTGAGTAATTATATAATTAAGAATAAAGCGGACTATTATAGGCTATTGCAACAAATAAGAGACAACGATCATTGGGAAGAGTGGTTACTTTTCATGATAGTGGGTATCGAAAAAACCTCAAGAGAGACCATTGAATTAATTCATGAAATAAAAAAATTAATGCACGAGTTTAAATACAAACTTCGAGATAACTATAAATTTTATAGTCAAGATTTATTGAATAACCTGTTCAAACATCCCTATACAAAAATTGAATTTGTAGTAAATGACCTGAATGTTTCAAGGATTACAGCGGCTAATTATTTAAATAAATTATCAGACGACGGACTTTTGAGAAAGTGTAAGATTGGGACAGGGAATTATTACGTTAATGATTCTTTGTTCAAAATTTTGTCAAATAGATAAAAATTGATGCCTATTAGCGCTAAAGTACTATAACCGTTGGTAACTCTGAATAAACTCCCAGAGCAGTAAATGGTATTTTGGAATCTAGGCTTGAAAAATGGTCAGAAAAGCTATCGGATACATACTATACTGCAACAGTGATGTCTTGAAGTTGAGTGAATATTACTGTGTTGAATGGATTTGAAAATAAATTAAACAATTAATCTAGACTCAAAATTGAATCAAATACTTGTTCATATGAAGATCATTATATCATTGCTGTTGTGCATGATAATAAAGACCGCTTCTGCGCAATCCGGAAAAATTATCGATCTAGTAAAGGAAGAAACTCATCATCTTCCTTCAGGCACTGAGTTGAGTATTGGAGTATTAGAAAACGGGAACTGGACTAAACTAGGGTATCGATTGGAAGACGGTACATTCATAGAAATAAAAAACGATGACAAACTTTTTGAAATTGGGTCCATCACTAAAACCTTTACAGCTGCCCTGATCATGAAACTTGTGGGCGAGAGTGAGATGAAGTTGTCAGACCCTATACAAAAGTATTTACCTGTTCAAATGGCTGAGGACCGTTTCCAAAATTCAACCATTACCGTTCAACATTTGATCACGCATACCTCAGGTTTATCTTCTGGGCCATCTAGCTTCATTCTACCCTATCTAAGAGCGTTAATTTTTACACCAAAAAATCCAAATCGAAATTTTAAGGCAAAACAGTATTACCGTTATTTAAAAAAATTCCAGCTTAATTATGTGCCAGGACAACAATGGGATTATAGCAACGCAGGTTATGGTCTATTAGGAGAATTTGCCAGTGATTTATACGGACTCTCATGGGAAGAATCTGTTCAGGAATACATATTTACTCCATTAGGTATGCGAGATAGCTATTTTTTGATAGACAAGCATAATAAAGATTCGTTTGTAGTTGGAATAACGTCTAAAGGAAAAAAATCTAAGCCTTGGGAAATGAAATTTGCCAATCCTGCAGGTGCAATAAAATCCACATTAAACGATATGATAAAGTATACATCTGCTCAATTAGCCTATTCTCCTGATAGTATTGATTTTTTTGAGGCAACTCAGAACCCACTAAACTTTGAAATAATGATGCCTAGTGACAAACTATGGGAAGGAAATGCAATGGGGCTTGGCTGGTGGCACAATCTTGAGGATAATCAGAATACTTTTATTTGGCATGGCGGTTCTACTGGAGGATATACTTCATTTGTAGGATTCTCAACATCAAACGAACAAGCAGTAGTCATCCTTTCAAATATTAGTAGTTCTCACCCTTCTGCTCGAGCAAAGAATCGTATTCCAATTCCTATTTTATTGGGTCAGAAACTATTGACTGAGCTTTAGAATCTAAGATCTACCCATGAAGTAAAGATGGCATCAATAGCTCGCAATCGTAACCCTAAAACCTTTCTACCCCTAAACAAATTAAACCCCATCTTGGATATAGCGGCTCTATTTGCGAAACACGAATAAACAACCACCTTTCCACTGAATTATGACTTCTACTCCCTTTTAACTAGTTTCCTGGAAACGTTAACAGGTATCAATGACTCATCTAGGAACATCGGATCAACTACTTCGAAATGCGGCCCTTCAATGGTTGGGCGAGCAAGTTCAAAAGTTTGGAGATGTACTTCCAGCTTCCATGTTGCAAGCTGGGTTCGCATTTCGTAATCGACAAGTCCCAATTATATCTCAGCAAGGAATTTTCCGCCCACAGGGTTTTGACGTGCCCCTTTCCATTCGAACCGGGGTAAACAGCCCGTATAGTGACGCCGAAACCGACGAAGGATTGCTCCGCTACGATTATGAGGCGGGCGGGATTAATCGAAGAAGTAACGCAGGGCTACGGCAGGCGATGAAGCATCAGATTCCGTTGGTGTACCTTAAGATTGTTCAACATCGAAGTCCGCGGCAATACCTGGTCCTCTCCCCTGTATATATTGTACATGACGATACAAGTACAGAAAGCTTTTTGGTGAACCTGGAATACGCTATGGGCATGCATCCTGGATTGGTAGGTAGCCAACGCGAAGATCACGTGGCGGATAGCTACCATGATATCTATGACCCTCAAAAAAAGGTAGAACGTCAGTACGCCCTTCGCACCTACAAGCAACGGCTTCATCAATCCACCTTTCGTGAAAATGTACTCCATGCCTATCGTAATCAATGCACGATTTGTTCATTACGGCATCGGCAATTATTGGATGCAGCGCACATCACCCCAGATAGTGAGGCCGATGGTTTTGCAGTAACGTCCAACGGGCTGTCGCTTTGCAAGATTCATCATGCCGCCTTTGACAGCAACGTAATGGGAATAAGCCCGGATTACCAAGTTCATGTACGAGAGGATATATTGGAAGAAGTGGATGGGCCTATGCTGCGTCATGGTATTCAAGAGATGCATGGCAAACAAATACTTTTGCCAAAAGGTCGTGATCACAAACCCGACCGAGATCGTCTGGCTCGCAGGTATGAACGGTTTTTGGAAGTGGGTTAACAGGGTTTAACGGGCACTAGTAAGACGAATATCTATCACTTTGATTAGGTTGTATTAGTTCTTGGGGTTACACTAGGTAAGGATTTAAGCTTTACTGTTTCTAAATCCTAACTATATATGTTAACCGAAGGTAATAACAATTATGAATTTTCAGTAACCATTTTGGTAACTTTTTAGAAATTTGGTAAATTATGCGGGTTATTTCTAAACGTACACTCAGGCTTTTTTGGGAAAAACATGCCGATGGTTACATATGCTGGATTAGATTCGTGGGTACCCATGCGGAATATGACAAGATCAATGCTAATACTATATAATTGTGATGGTTAGACCGATTAAAAATGAGCAAGATTACCAACGAGCTATCCAACGGCTAGAGCAAATTTTTGATGCGGATGCAAATACCGATGAAGGTGATGAACTGGAAGTGCTTTCTATGCTTATTGAAAAGTATGAAAGTGAACATTTTCCAATAGAACAACCCGATCCCATTGAAGCCATACTTTTTAGAATGGATCAACTCAATTTAAAGCAAAAAGACCTTGCCGACATTATTGGCTATAAAAGTAGAGTTAGCGAAGTTTTGAACAGAAAACGTAAGCTTAATCTTAGTATGATTCGCAAATTAAGTGCTACGTTAAACATACCCACTTCCGTTTTAGTCCAAGAATATTAAAGGTATCTCTGTCATGGATGCGAATCGGACACCTATTAACCCGAAGGGGGGATCCCAATCAAAAGCATTAACAAACTAAGTAAAACCAATCATTTCCTACTAATTATGAACAAGAAATTAACCCTTAGCATAGAGGAAACCGTTATTGATAACGCAAAAAAATATGCTCAAGAACGTAAGAGGAGCTTATCAGACATTGTTGAAAATTATTTAAAAGTGATTGGGCAAAGTGAGCTTTCGAGCGACTATGAGGCCCCTATTACCAACTCATTACGTGGTGCTTTTAAAAGCGCTGAGCAATTTGAATACAAAGATGCACTAGCAAAAGGTCTCTCCAATAAGTATATGGAAAACAGCATCAGATGAATTATGTACTGCTAGATACGGATGTAGTATTAGATTTTCTCTTAGATAGAGAACCCTTCTCTCAATATTCTACAGAAATATTCCATCTTTGCGAGACAAAAAAATAAATGGATATATCACACCACTTAATTTAACCCGAGATCTAAGAGTAACCGGTAGCGAATGGGTGCTTGATTTCGCAGTTCCCAGGGAAAGCGCTCGTTCAGGGACTTAAACTTTTCAACCCAAGAAATCAACTTTCCGGGCAGATGAAACAAACTCCCTGTTGCGCCAAAGTGTATCAGGCTCTTCTCTTTTGGATCATAGCAGATGGCAGAATGTTTCCCTGACAATGGGGACCCACCTGCATTCACAAGATAGAAGCTAGTCAAGGGATGCTCGTTTTGCTCATCCAGATAGCGACGATCGGGAACCTGAAACGAAAGATCTCCGGTGTAAAGCCAACTTTCTACCAACGGGCCAAGGGCCACCGGTTTCGTACTACCCAAATACATTAAGCCCGAATAAAAGAATGGATCGCGATACAAATAATAATGTGGGTTGTTAAGAACAATCTCGGGGCGTTCATAAACGGCTTGAACAAACTCCCGTTGGTTAACGGGCAAATCTGTTTTTAGGGAACAGGGATCGTTGAAATGGAGTGCGTTTTCTCCAATCTGTGCCGACTGCTCGGTTTTGGCCTCGTCAATATCAGTACCCTGTGGGAAGCGATAGTCTGCGGTGCTGGGTAATGGATGCAGGTCGGTTGATGGAAGTTCTAGTGTTTCGCCTCGTAAGGTGGTAATGGATAGTGTGTCCATGATGGTCTCCTTTGTACGTGTCCCGGAAGATTTGGGCGGGCGAGACGATGAACCGGGACCTACCATCGATCAGCGCTTTAGCTGCATTTATGAATCGCTCAGCAAGTTGCCATTAAATCAGCGATGGGATCAAGATACGGACTAGCATGGACAAATCCTGTCCTAGCATATCACCTCTTTTTATACGACCAATTCCGTATATTTAGTCACTATTTATCATGAGACTATCTGAAGAAGAGTTGTTACGAGAGGCGAAAGCCTTTATCAATCAGTATTATTCCGAAAATGAACTCGATGGCGCCTATAGAAGATGGCAGGAAATCGAGGATGAAATTGCTTTGACCGGAAGCTACACCCATACCTTTGAAGAGCTGGATTATGGGGCCAAATTAGCCTGGAGAAATAGCAACCGGTGTATCGGGCGATTGTTTTGGAAAACACTGAAAACCATCGATGCTCGGGAGGTTGCGACGGCTGAGGAATTTGAACAAGCCCTCGAACATCACCTAGCCGCTGCAGAGCAACGAACCAAAATTCGATCGACCATTACGGTGTTCGCCCCCCTTGGTTCAACCCGAAAAGAACCGTTCCGGATTAAGAATTACACCCTGCTAATGTATGCAGGGTATCGTGAGGGAGATCGGGTGATTGGGGATCCGAAAAATGTGGATTTCACCCGGTATTGTGAATCTTTGGGGTGGAAAGGCCGTGGTGGGGATTTTGACGTGCTGCCGGTGGTGTATTCGGTTGATGAGGGGCCGGATCAGTGGTATCAGATTCCGGAGGCCTTGGTTTCGGAGGTGGAGATTAGTCACCCAGAGCATGCATGGGTGGCCGAGCTCGGGCTGAAATGGTATAAATTGCCGGTGATTTCGTTTATGGGATTGCGGGTGGGTGGTGTGCTGTATCCGGCCGCGCCTTTTAATGGGTGGTATATGTTGGATGAGATTGCCACACGCAATTTTGGGGATGAACAGCGCTACAATACCCTACCGTTGTTCGCGGAGCACCTTAAACTCGATAGGTCCTCTCCTTTTTGGAAGGAAAAAGCCTTGTTGGTGCTCAATGAAGCCGTGTATTATTCGTTTGAAGCGGCCCATGCCACCATTGTAGATCATCATAAGGCGGTGGATCAATTCATGAAATTTGTAGAGCAGGAGCAGGTATTGGGACGTGAGGTCACCGGAGAATGGTCGTGGTTGGTGCCGCCGACCGCGGGTTCAACGACTGCGGTTTTTCATACTGAAATGAAAGATGAGCTGAAATTCCCTAATTTTGTGGGTGCTTAAGGGGTTTGAACGGTTTAGCTGTTGACCTGTTGACTACAAAACTTACCGGTAATCACGCGTCGTATGTTCAGGCACTATGACATGGAATCAATAAATTGATGTAATAAATATTTATTGTTTAGAGATGCAATGTTCTGATGCAGTATATTTAAATCCTTCTCATTTATAAATTTGGGAATAAGCTCCTCCCAAGATAAACCCAAAATATGGTGCATAATGGTAAGATCTCTTAATGTGAATGGACAAACTCCATTTACTAGTTCTGAGATGTAGGTTTTACTTTTATGGCCTAATAATACAGCTAAATCTTTTTGATTTAAGTTGTACTTAGCAAGTGCTTCTCTAATTTTTTTCTTTCGATGTTGAACAAATTTACGCTCTTGCTCGGCAATAAGTTCTGCACGATTACTCTGGATAATTTGTTCATCATCTAATTCTTTGTTCCGTTGCCAATGCTGTTCTTCATAGTCTGATATACAACTCCGCAGACGCTGACGTAGCTTGGAATATTGAGGTTCTTCTTTAGCCATAACCCGAAGTTTACGTTCTATGACTAATGCTCGTTCATAGTCCAGTTCCGTTTCTAAACCTTGTCGTTCAATCTCCTGAATTGAATCTTCTACCATTTTATTTTCAATTAAATCCATTCTCTATTTTTCAACCATTTATAAATGGTTTTTTTATTGTTTTTAAAGGTTTGTTCGTATTGCTCATGGCTACCTGCCCAAACAATCGTTGCATCAGAGGTGGTAAATTCAATCAAAACCAAAACTCTGTATGTATCAATATCAAAAAAGTAAAAGCCATCACTGTGCACATTATCAGCATCTTGTCGAATTGACATTAGATCGAATGGGTTTGAAAACAAATGCAATGTAACATCATCTATGAATCTATCAATTGCGATCAAAAGAGACTTATTACCTTTCTTTTTATTCTTTAATTTGATGAGTAATTTTATGTTTAGTAGCCTCATATAAGATACAAAAGTTCGGAAATTATCCGAATTATAGTTTGTCACCATTTTTTTTATGAGCACTGTTGACAACAAAACTTACCGGAAATCACGCATCGTATGTTCAGGCACTATGACTAATAATTCGCTCTCATGAATACCCAGAATATTTTTGTTTACGGTCTACTTCAGTCGAAATACGATAATGATGCTGCAAAAATGCTTCGTAAACATGCCACTCTAATCGGTCCTGCGAGCATCCCTGGGGCCGTTTTTGATTTAGGTGACTACCCGGCTGCCATTTTTGAAAAAAATATGAAAGGATTGGTGCACGGAGAACTCTACTCTATACATGGGGATTTCGACGAGCTGATAAAATTCTTGGACGAATTTGAAGGCCTCGGCCCTGATGAGCAAAAACCATTGGAATACCATAGAGGATGGGTACGCGCGCAGTGCCAAGGAAAAAACAAACCTGCACTATGCTATTTGTACCAAAGGGCTATTACTCACATTCTCAATGGCGATGGTTTAAAGCACGTGCTAGAGGGGCTCCTGGCGGGCCAAATACCCGGGGAGTTCCTCATTACGCGTGAATGCATGATCGATGGTCCTTTGGACGCTTCACTCTCTGATTTATCGGCCTTTTATAAGGAACGTGCCGAGTTCTTGAAGGAATTAGATCCATCTGTGAGCCAAGGGTTGTACGAAGAGATTAGCCAGACTGAGTTTGATAAAATGAGACAAATTCCGAAAAATTCGGTCATTTGTCTGTGGTTTGAGCGAGATCTATTTTGCCAGACCAACTTGTGGTTTGTAGCTTGGTTGTTGTACAATTTTGTTGAAGACCCTCATGTATTCTTGATTGAGCCCGGACCGAGCAGCCCTTATGCCTTCAATGGTTTATCGGGGGTGCAGCTCTATAAAATTTTTGAACAGCGAATTCGACTAGAAGGTGATCAACTCGGGATGCTGGCTCACATGTGGGAGTCTTATGCCCATCAGGACAACGAACGACTACTAGAACTAGCCGGCTATATGGCGAAGGAGTTACCCTTTATCATGGAGGCGGTTAAGGCGCATCTGGATCGAGAAGCGAAGGGTTCGTCCCTGGGGCGACCTATGGATACCTTGAAGGAAATTATGTCTGAATTGGGTGTGGAGACTAGTTCTGAGCAAGATTTTAGGCAAAATATGGAGCCTGGGGCTGAGTCAGGGTCTGAGCTAAGCATGAAACATTTTGGACCTATTTTTCAGGAGTTTTGCCGCAGAGAAGCCATCTATGGGTATGGGGACCTACAAGTGCTTCGAATGGTGAAACAGTTATCGAAGGCGTAAATGCGGTTGATGACCGGTTTTTTCTCGAAGTGCATTTCACAAAAAAACCTCTGCAAGAATCCCTGCAGAGGCTTTGTTGATACCATAACCCAGATCATTTTGGGTCATGTTATTTTATGAGTAGCATCTTTTTCGTTTGTGAAAAAGACGGAGTAGTAATTTGATACAGATAAATTCCGCTTGAAAGCCCAGATGCATCAAAACGAAGGGTGTACTCGCCGGCTGATTGCCGAGCATCGACCAAAGTCGCTACCTTTTGGCCTACGTTGTT
>CAKZLH010000362.1 GCA_937125285.1 uncultured Balneolaceae bacterium
ATTGCCGCGTTCGTCTAGAGGCCTAGGACGCCGCCCTTTCACGGCGGTAGCACGGGTTCGAATCCCGTACGCGGTACGTTTAAACAAGCTATTTTACTTCGGTGATTAGCTTGTTTTTTGTTTCTGGCAGGTAGTAGTAGATGACTATCCACCCAATGAGTGCAATTACAGCAAAACTGCCATAGGTAAATGAATCCCCAAGAATATTTAGTTCTAGTGGGAACAAGAACTGGGTTAGCCAGCTAGCTAATGAGTTTAAAAATCCCACTATTGAAATGGCAAGACCTCTATGAGTATCTGAAAATAATTCAGATAAAAGCACCCACATTACAGGTCCTAACGAACAAGCAAAGCTAGCAACAAACCCTAATATACCCATTAGCACCATCCAAGGGTGCTCGATCATTCGCGCACCTTTTACTAATTGCGCGTAAATATTGGGTTCTAAGTCGGACTCATGATATTGACTCCATGCACGTTCTAGGGCTAATTTGAAATCTTCTTCGTTATGATATGATTCGGAACTAATGGACTCAAAAATACCCATGGATGGGTGTTCAACGATTTCCATTTCCTCAAAAATACTATTTGAAAGCTGATAACTCTGTTGCATAAACCCATAGCTAGTAATTCCCATGCTAATTATGATTCCAGCTAATCCAGCAAGTAAGAGAAACCGTCTTCCTAGCCGGTCGATGGTTACCAACGCTACTAGGGTAAATACAATATTTACTACCCCTATAATAACCGTTTGAGCCAAAGAAGCATCGATTCCAACACCTGTTTTTTCAAAAATTGATGTAGCATAGAAAAAGATGGCATTGATCCCCGTTATCTGTTGTATAATACCTATAAATATGGCTATCAAGAATATATTTCTCCAAGATGGAGACCACAGCTCTTGTAAATAAATTCGCTGAATTCGGAACCAACCTAAAAATTTAGCTCCTGTGGTCTCGTTAAGCACCACTCTCCTCTTTTTTTGTTGATGCTCCCACACCGGAGATTCAGGTATTATTCGAAGTAGCATTAAATACAATAATGCGGGAGCTATTTCAACGCCTAACATCATCCTCCATAGAAGATCTTCATGTATAGACGTACCAAAATAAAGAGTG
Source organism: uncultured Balneolaceae bacterium (assembly GCA_937125285.1). GTDB lineage: Bacteria > Bacteroidota > Rhodothermia > Balneolales > Balneolaceae > UBA1275. The sequence goes on from CAKZLH010000362.1 coordinate 1,119, forward strand.
ATTAAGTAATTACTGAAATAAGCCGCTAAAAAACCGAAAACAATATTCAACTGTTGAAATGAAACCAGCCTCCCTCTCTTATCTGCCGGCGCTATTTCAGAAATATAAATGGGCACTACAATTAACGCCCCACCAAAGGCGAGTCCACCAAGCATTCGAGCTAGGGCAATACTTATTATAGATTGGGAGATCGTAGATAGTAAAGCTGATATGAAATAGATTAAGGCTACGATTTGTAATGTCTTTTTACGACCAATTCGATCACTTAATAGCCCACTGCTCAGCATGGCAAACATAGCTGAAAAAGCAGGTGAACTTACTACCCATCCGGTATTCAATGGATCTAAATCAAAATCGGGGGTAATATATATCAGAACACCAGAAATAACCGAGGCATCAAAGCCAAACAAAAATCCTCCAATGGATACAATAAGGGTGTATTTGAGGACTTTATTAGGTTCCATTTGTATGAAAAAACTTAATTTTTAAGTGATAATGCATTATGCCACAAACAATAACGACTTTTAAAGGTACAAATACCATTATTTACATTAAATGCTTATAATTGGTACCTATTGTCCCATAATATGAGAATCACACTAAAACACATTGCGGATAAAACCGGTTATTCGATATCTACGGTTTCTAGAGTTCTGAACGGATCAAATAAAATTAGTCTAGATGTTCAGCGTAAGATTGTAAAAGTTGCCGAGGAGTTGGAGTACCCATTCAACAAGAATCAAATACCCATGTACTCTAATGGGGCTAAAGACATTGTGTTGATCACCGAGTTAGCTCATGGAGAATTTTATGCATCAGCTTTCAGTGGCTATTTCAATGCCGCAAGTAAATTAGATGTTAACTTGTCCCTTATCAGTGCCAATCAACAGAATAAATCACTATTTGATATCATTTCGGCACGTATTCAGCATCAAGTCGACGGAATTGCTCTTTTCATTCCTACCATGGAATATCAAGACTACTCCCAACTGCTTAACCAACTCAGAGAAGCTCAGTTATCAGTCCCTATGATTTCTAATGGCCTCATTGAAAATCCTATTCTACCAACGATCACTTTTGATGGTTATTCAGGTGGATTTTTAGCTGCCGAGTGTTTTCATCAAAAAAATATGAGAAAGGTCGGGATTCTTAAAGGACCTTCTGGTAAGGCGGAAAGCAGTTTTCGAACCAATGGTTTCAAAGACTATTGTAACAATCACAATCTTGAGATTGTATGGGAAGTGCAAGGTGATTTTACCTTTTACAGTGGTTTTCGTGCTTTTGAATCGTTTCGTAAAAGCCCAGAACAGCCCGACGGCATCTTTTTTTCTAACGACCTGATGGCCATTGGATTTAGCAATGCCGCCATTAATGCGGGGCTCCATATACCTCGTGATGTTTCTATTATTGGCTACGATAACTTACCCGTTTGCTATCAGCTTCAACCTAATTTAAGTTCTATTGAAACTGATTTTGAAGAATTGGGGCGTCTAAGCATCCAAACATTACTCGATATCATTGAGCGAAAAGAGCAACGCTCTACATTGAGCCTGGTCCCCGTCAATTACAACAGAAAGGACTCTGTTAAATAATTATTTAGAGATATTAGCTTCGCTTACGAATGATGGGCTGGCGATTGTGGATGTGATTTTTATTGATCAATTCACCAAGGAAACCAGTAGACAAAAATTGCACCCCCAATACCATTAAGAGAATCCCTAAGAACAACAAAGGACGGTCTCCTATCCCCTGATTTAGAAAGATTTTAATGCCCGCTAAATACACATTAATTACCGATCCAATGGCCATAAAAAGGACTCCGATCGTCCCAAAAAAGTGCATGGGTTTTTGGAGATATTTCTGAACAAAAAGGATGGTGATTAAGTCCAAAAAGCCATTGATAAAGCGAGAGAGGCCAAATTTAGTGGTACCATATTTTCTAGCCCTATGTTGCACAACTTGCTCGGTAATTTTTCCAAAGCCAGCACGCTTGGCTAAGAAAGGGATGTATCTATGTAATTCTCCGTATAGCTGAATATGCTTTAATACTTCGCTGCGATACGCCTTCAACCCGCAATTAAAATCATGTAACTGAATACCCGCTGCTCGCCGAGTAACCCAGTTAAAAAACTTGGACGGGATGGTTTTACTTATGGGATCAAAACGCTCTTTTTTCCACCCACTTACCAGGTCATAGCCTTCTTCGAGCCGTGCAATCATTTCTAAAATCTCGGCGGGGTCATCTTGTAAATCAGCATCCATGGTTACCACAAAACGGCCTTGGACTTCATTAAATCCTGCTTGTAAAGCGTAACTTTTGCCCTGATTTACTCCAAGTGATATTCCACGGACCGCTTCGTATTTGGTGGTTAAATCTTGTATTACCTTCCAAGATTCATCTGTTGATCCATCATCTACAAATAACACTTCATAGGTGTGTGAGTGTAAGGCATCTTGAATCTGTTGCATCAATTCCCCTAAGGATTCTTCTTCATTGAATAGAGGAATTACGATACTGATGTCTATGCTGTTTTGTTCACTTGTTGAATTCACCGCAAACAACTTTATTTATTTTGGATAAAAAACGTACTTTAATTAGCAAACAAAATACACTTTATATAGGCTATGAAAAAATTGTATTATTCCATGGGCGAGGTTAGCACCCTTACCAATCTTCCTCCCCACGTGCTTCGAAATTGGGAAAAAACCTATGCGGAATTAAGCCCCAAAAAAAATAGCGCCGGTAATCGAGCCTATACCGACGACGATGTAGCCTTGATTTTTAAAATCAAACAGTTGGTAGAAGATCAAAAATTTACGAGTGAAGGGGTAAAACGAGTACTAAAAGAAAGTGAACAGATTGCCCCAAAACAGCCTCAATCGGCACTGACTCCAGAAATGCGAAAAGATCTAACAGAGGTTAGAATCTTTATGCAGCAAATGCTTCAGAAGTTGTAGTACGCTGAGTTAAAATCAACATATAGATAAAGAGAACAGACAGTAATAAGGCGACTCCTATCAAATGGAGTACTTGTAATAAACCTGGCATGTGTAACCATTGTAAGCCTACGCCCACCAAAATTTGAGAAACAATGCCAATGGGTATGGCTACCGAAAGAACAATGAACAGACGGTTTTCTTTGCGCTCATTACTGCTTAAAGCACTATAATAGGTAAAGAAACGATAACTAAATGCAATAGTGGTAAGTAATAAAACCCACGAGAAGCTTCGATGCACCTTATATACGAGACCTAACTCCTCAATCCATAAACTTCGGTTTGGAGCCAATAATACATCTTTTATGGTATCAACCCCTTCGCGTACCTGAGTGCCCAAGATCATCTGAACAACTACCAATATACCTAACGCAATACCATAGTTTAGAAATTCCCGCTTCTGCGAAGCATGTAATCGAATGAGAACAAATTCTTCTTTCGATTTGAAACTAGCAAAAAGCAGTACACCGACAATAATCATAGCCAAAAGCATATGAAGAGTAATGATACCCGTGGATAAGCCTGATCGCACCACCTGACCACCAAGCCATGCTTGAAATAACACCAAAACCAAAGCGGTGAAAGAAGAAATGGTAACACTTGGTTTCGTTTTTCTGTATCTAATTGAGCTTAAAAAATTGGCCGTGATAAAGAAGCCTACCAACACTCCGATGAGTCTATTAATGTATTCAGTCCACGTTTTCAATGCATTAAAAGAAGCCAAATCAAAGCCATCAGGCACATCACTCACATGCATGGGTGGAATCCACAGGCCATAACATTTGGGCCAGTCTGGGCAACCTAATCCCGCCCCAGAAGCTCGAACAATTCCACCAACCATAATTAAAAATAAGGTAGCCCCAACAGTACTGATAGCGGTCTTTTGATAAAAATTCAATTTCATATGTGTACCGATTCTTTTAAGCTACAATTAAACTGATTATTCAGTATTTTTTAATGAATACAAAAATACGCCTAAGAACATTTATTTGCTTGAATATCATCGAAAATAAGTTGTCTATTTCGTCAAAACTTGGTGCTAAACTAGCCGATTATTAT
>CAKZLH010000363.1 GCA_937125285.1 uncultured Balneolaceae bacterium
GCAGAAGCACCCTCAACTTGCATAACGGTAAATCCTATATTCACGAATGAATTGTTTTCAGCCCAAATAGTATCGGCATCAGCCCAAACTGAAAAGCCACGACCACCCCAAGGTTGCGTTTCCGACAGAAAGTTACGAACGGTATTATTGGTGTAAAAGATATCGGCACCTGGAGAATAGAAACCTATTAGACCCCATTGGCTGTATTCAAAAATGACATTATCAAAAATAAACCGCCCATTATCGTAACGAACATCTACGATTTCATATTGAAGACCTCCATCCGTTGTTTTTCCATTTAGAATCACATTTTTTAGAGTCAAGTCCCCTCTGATGTTAAACATCTTACCGGTTACTGTAGCATCTTCACGACTTGTAATTTGTAACATAGGTGGGTTTTTAAATGGATCACTCGGATCTCCCTTTTCCCCAACTATATTCAAATGCCAACCATCGTTTTGAATGGCTTCTTGAATATAATAGAAACCCCCTTGCTGCAATTTATACACTCTATTTTCAAAACGTTCACCAGCCTCATTAGTATCAGCGATGATCGTTTCATAAAGTGAATTTTTTAGCACATCAGAACCATCTTCTGTTAACCACTCAACAACAAGGGTATCTCCTTGTTGAGCAAAAACAGAGGTAGCACCGAATACAATCATGCCAACCCAAGACAGAGTTAACATACTTTTGTAGATCTTATTCATATTAATCCTCTTATTTGTTTTTTTAGGTGTTAAAAACTGTATTTCAATCCGACATCCATGGTAAATCCATAGAGTTGTTCATTGGTAGGATACTTGTAGATAGGTGATTGATATCTGAGATCTCCCTCAGCATTTACATTGTTTAGATTGAGAAACAACTCAGCCCCTCCTACCAATTTTTGCTTCATTGATACATCCATACGGAAATAATCATCAACAAAACTATCATCATAATCATCAAAGGTTGCCGACCCTCTACCTATTACACTACCAACCTGATAGAAAAGTGATACTCGGCCTGAAAAACCTTTAAAATCATACCCAAGTGTCAGGTTTAAAATATCATTGGGCTGATCAGGCAAAGGACTTACTGTTACCGTGTCAACCAATACTTTTTCAGTAAACGGCGGCCTTCTCGGTCTTGGCTCAATTGGTATTTCCTGAATTTTAAACGCTGGAATAGATACCTCTGACTGAAGATGAGTGTAATTAATATTTAACACTAGTCCCTTTAAAATCGATGGCAAATACCAAAAATTTGTTTGCCAATCCAACTCAATCCCCTTTACCCAGGCAGGGGTTGGGTTATTTATATAACTATAAACCGTAATGGCATTTTGGCCCGCCTCTTTAATTTCTAAATCAGGTAAAATGGTTTGATCTGGAACTTTTCTAAACTGAATTGAAGAGATTAAGTCGTCTATTTCCTTATAAAAGTAAGAGGCGGTAAAAAATCCAATTTTATTACGATACACCGATAAAGAAGCATCATAGTTGCGGGAGCGAGAAGTTCTTAAATCTTTATTTGGGGCATTTGCATACTGACTAATGGCATTAAAGTAGGTTATAGGTGCAAACTGTCGAAAGTCGGGCCTAGAAATTGTTTCCGTATAGGCTAAGCGAAGATTTAACCATTCCAACGGTTTAAACTGTGCATGAATCATGGGCAGAAAAAACTGATCACTTCTCGTTGTTGTGGTATCTATGTAACTGACTTGGTCTAATGGCACACCAGCTGCGGGTGACAAGGCAGTTGAAAATTTAGCGGAATAATCGGTGTATTCACGCTCGATCCTAAATCCGGGCATAAAAACAAATTTTTTACCCAGTTGAAGTTCTGTCATGGCATAATAAGCATCAAATTCTTCACGCCCTTCATAGTCGTTACCATGAGAACTTTGTCTACCCCAACCCGTAAATCCATTTTCTATGGCAACCTCTGAAATTAACCTCATCAGTGATGCATCCATAGTATAACCCAATTGATAATTCCCTTTTAGAAAATTATCCCTTTCATAGCTACTTAGAAAAGGTTCCATGGGAATTCGATTTCTTGGGTCGAATCCAAAATCAGGCAACTCTTCTGATACTACTCTTCTGAATTCTTGACCACCTCCATAGTAGGGAGAGTTTCCTGTACCCTGTGAATTTTGATCATTAGATCTTTCAAGATCTCGAATCTTAAATCCAGTTTTTACATATCCATTAATCTTATCACCAACTACAAACGGGAGCTTTACATTAAGTTGAATTCCATATTCATTTTCCTTGGTTTGCCTCCAAGTTTGAGATAAATCATAGAGGTACGTATTGGATAAATCATTGACAAAAAGTTTCTGTAACTCATAAATCTGTAATGTGTCTGCTACATTTCCATCGACAGGTATGGAGGAATTTTCTTCCATGAACGTCCAACTATTATCATCTGGACTGAGAGATGACGATTTAGTGAACGAAATACCGAAATCGTAACTCACCCATCCAAAATCTTGTTCAACATTAAACCCATGAGCATTCACATCAGTGTCGTTATACCCTTCATTAAGTCTGTAGCGATGAGTATCTGCCGAATAGTTCATCTCATTCTGTCGGTTAAAACCATCGTTGGTCAGTTTATTATAGAAGGTATTATAGACTACCTTTCCATTTGGAACGACCAAGTCAACAACCAAGCTACCACCTAGTCGTTTTCTTATAAGATCATTTTCCGTTAAATTGAGATAGGTGGGATAAATAGTGATCGGCTCATCAGAACTTAAATTGGGTCGTTTTGAATAGCTCGCATTTAACCGATCGGCACTCCTATTGTATTGATCGGTGTTGAAATTGACGATTATTCCAACCTTATCTTGTAAAAACCGATTGCTTACAGAAGCTATGGCCTTGTAATTGTTATAGGTTTGCTGCAGTGCTGTATACCCTCCTTGAACTTGTATGTTTCCGGCCCATCCACCTTCAGGAGCATTTCTAAGTTTAAGGTCAACCGTGCCACCCAAAGCGTCAGCATCTTTATCTGGCGTCAACGCTTTTGTTACCTCTATCCCATCCAGCATACCACTAGAAATCAAAGACAAATCAACACTTCTATTATTGGTGTCTGTAGATGGCATGCGGACGCCATTGACCGTTACCGTATTGTATTTTGGTGAAAGCCCCCTAACCACAATTTTATTCGCTTCTCCATTCGATCTCTGTAAAGAAACCCCTGGCAAACGTCCGATAGATTCCGCGGCATTAACATCGGGTAGTTCTTGAATTCGATCTTTTGAAACTACATTGGTGATGGTATTTGATTGTAGCTGATCATTAATGGCTGCTACTTGACCACGAGCTTGAGCAGTAATGGTAATTTCCTCTCCTTCAACTCCTTGCCATTGTAATTCAATCAGAACATCATCGTTAACCAGATCTTCTGAGAAGTTGTATGAAACCTCTTTGGTCATAAACCCTATATAGGAATAGACAATGGTTTGCTGGCCTTCAGAAATATTTCGTAATGTAAACTCACCATTACCATCAGTAGCTACTCCAATGGTGGTACCCTTAATTACTACGCTTGCCCCAATTAAAGCCTCACCAGAACCGGATTCTACCACCTTACCCTTTAACTCATAACTTGAGCCATTGATCGCTTGAGCTGAAGCATCCACAGCTAAGTAAACAAAAGTTAAAGTAACTATTAAATAAATTCGATTTAATAAAGATAAATCTAAAGCAGATAAGCGAGTTTTGAGAGCGTGAACAATCATTACAAAATCCCTTAATAGTGTTTTAAAACGATATAATTTCAACCAACTTTATTTATTCAATTCATTTTACTAAAAAAATTATAGAAATGGTAGCGCTTCTAAAATTTATTTTTCACTATCGTCCATTTGTATAATAAAAAGCATTCTTAGGCTTAATTTTAATCGAATGCATTATTTTTCTTTTTATTTGATTACATTTTCTTCAAATTATTTGAGTATATGCTTACTGGAACGAATCTTACCTATACAAAAGACTTTAATTTCCGTATTGTTTTCGAAACCATTCGATTACATGGTCCTATTTCTAGAGCAGATATTGCACGAAGAACTAGCCTTACCGCACAAACGGTTTCTAACATTGTTAACAGGTTGCTAGAGTACAACTTTGTTCGTGAAGGCAAAAAATTACAAAAACGAAGAGGCGCCCCTTCTACTAATTTGGAGATTAATCCTGATGGTGCATTTTCTATCGGTTTAGATTTCAATAGAGATCACTTAACGGGAATTCTTGTGGATTTACTTGGTAATTTGAAAACCAAGATTTACTACGAGGTTGATACTCCTGAACCTACTGATGCCATTGAATTAATGGCTTCTACCGTCAAGCAATTATTGGAACACCCATTCACCACAGAGTCACATTTTGCAGGTGTGGGATTAGGCCTACCAGGCCCTCTAATTATTAATGACCAGAACGAAGTTAGTAATACAATTAACCCAAAAGCTTTTCCAAATTGGTCCCACATACCTGTTGGAAAACTATTACAAGAACTCATTAATTGCCCTATATTTATTGAGAACAATGCATCGGCAGCCACTATAGGGGAACGATGGTATGGGGCTGGAAAGAATCTATCTAACTTTCTATACACATTTTTTGGAGCGGGACTTGGGGGAGGTCTTATTCTCAATGGTTCATTATATGAGGGGCCCAATAAAAACTCTGGTGAACTCGGATATTTTCCATTTCTGGATCAAAAAAGTCCACTTAGTAGTTCCGAACAGCCACATATAGGTGAGCACTTTAATTTACTTAAATTATATAAATGGCTTGAAAGTGATCATATTCACGTTCAAAGGCCAGAAGACCTATCTAAACTGTATACTGAAAAGCACCCTAAATTTATGGAGTGGCTTCAACTGGCCAAACGCTTTTTATTGCCGGTCTATCTGTCTGTGGAGTATCTCTTAGACATAGATGTTATTGTCATGGGTGGCCGTTTACCTAAGATTATTATTCAAGATTTTGCTACCGATATCCCTAGATTGTTGGATGAAATTAGAATCGACGTTAAAACCTCAAAATTATCATTTGAGGTTGGTACTGCCGGAGTTGATGCTGCTGCTTTAGGTGCAGCCACCTTGCCTATGTTTCAATTATTTGCCGCACAGACAGATCTTCTTATCAAGCAGAATACATAACCATCTAAAAACGTAGCTTCATCCCAACGGTAGGTATAAAAGGAAACATGTAAACGGGCTCTCTCTTTAACTCTACCCAAGAGCCTTTACGTAAAAAATCAGGAGTGCCTGGGGTATTTGGATCGACCAAATAAAGCACATACTTGTAACTTTGAACGTTTTTAGAATTGAGCATATTCACTAAATCAAGATAAAAATTATACTTTATTTGTGATGTTTGGCCACTGTATTGCGCTCTGATGTCTACCCTATTGTATGCGGGATATCGTTGTTGATTTACGTTGTCTAGTTCACCAAAATCAGGATTCAGTTGGATGTTTCCGGTCTCAGCGTCAGAAATGAAAAAAGCGTCCCCTTTCCATATAAAATTCATGGGATCCAAGCCTATCGGCTCAGTATAAGGTAAACCGGTACCATAGCGCCAAGTCATACTCACATCCCACTTCGGGTTGATGCGATAGTTTGCAATCAAATTCATGGTATGACGTCGGTCAAAATCAAATGGATAGCTAAAAGCCTCTCCATTCATTTCTTCGGTACGTTCCGATTTCGCCCAGATGTAAGAAAACCAACCCGACCATGGATTGTCAAACGATGGGAATTTTTGAACTAAAAATTCTACCCCCTCTGAAGATCCTGTCCCATTGTTTATTGGGATATCGGTAAGTTTCCATTGGCGCTGAACTTCAAACCGATAATTTTCCGGATTCAGCATCGTATTCCCAACATTGGTGGTGGGATTAAAAATATCCTCAAGTACAATCAAATTTTGGTAGAGACGAGTAATTAGATTTTGATACTCTTTGGCGTAGGCTTCCACTTCAATTTGCCAATCATTACCTATGGTTTTGGTGATACCTAAAACTACTTGTTGAGATTGTTCAGACTCTAAGCCACCTACTTCTTTGAACTTCGAGACATTAAAAATGTTATCGGGTTCTATCAATTTCTCAAATCCAGGACTCTGTACATAGGTACCTCCACCTAAGCGAACCGTCCAGCCTTTGGCAGGTAGTACGGAGATGCCAAATCGGGGCAGTAAATAGGCTTCATCATTGATGCCGTATTCTACGTAACGAAATCCGGGTTGAATAAATACTCGATTTTTCCAAAGTTCGAAGCGATACTGAGCATATGCATACAACCGGTCGGTATCGGCCTGTGAGGTCAGGGTATCTCCAAAAGCCTCCAACATGCCCGAAGCCGTTTCGAAGGTAGAAAACATTTCCTGGCCTAAATCATTCAATCCAAGCTGAATATCTAGGTTATTAACCAACCGATCATATCCTCCACCGATCTCGATTTCATGGCGAGGAAAGGTGAAAAATAACCGAGTACCCGCTGTGTACTTTTCGAATGAATAATTTTGGGAATAATCAATCACAATACTATCGGTATCACTAACTGGAGATTCCCACAAAAAGCCAGTCCCAGGAATAACCCCTGGCCTAAAGGTACCAGCTATCCCATTATCACCGGTATTCATGTAGTAATTACCGTATACATGGGATTGAAAAAATGGGGCTGGGCTATAGGTCCATCGGACCCCTGCTGCTTTATTGGTGGAAGCTTGATCTCCAGAAAAATTCTCCCTATCCGACTCTAATTCGCCAAATTGATCCTCACGCGCAATCCAATCAATGACATCATCACTCATAAGTCCGGTAAACGAAATACTATGACCTGTTCCTGGGCGTAATTCTAGTTTTGCCGTCACATCTTGAAAATCGGGGAAAGCAATTTCATTTTGAGTCACTACACGCTGTGCAAAGGTATTGGCAAAAGAATCAAAATAAGTTTTCCTACCACTTACAATCCAAGATGCGTCCCAAAATGGTAGAGCTCCCTTTAAGGTAAGTGAAGCGATGGTTGCATCTACCTCTAGTTGACTTTCTAGGGCTTTTGTAGGATTTCCTGTTGTGGTATTAATTACCAACACAGAGGATAAACGATCACCAAAGCTAGCTGGAAAAGCGCCGGCATAAAAATCCATATCGCGAATCACATTTGGGTTGAATAAACTACCTACCCCATTGGCTTGATAGGGACTATATATTTCAATGTCATCTAAGACAAACAGATTTTGATTGGCTTCACCGCCTCGAACAATCAGTTGCGAAGAGTAATCACTGGTAGAGGTGACACTGGGAATGACCTTTAACAAATTAAAGACATTCCCTTGGCCTCCCGCTAAGCTTTGAACCTGTGTAGAGCTAATGCGTTGAATGGAGGTTTGAGTAGAAGTAGAATCCTGAAAACGACTTGCTTGAACTTGAATCTCACCAATACTAAGTACTTCTGGGTCCATAAAAATGCGAAGCCTTTGCTCGACATCTTCGGGCACATTGAGATCGAGGCGATATTCTTCAAAACCTATGTAACGGACTACTAGCTCATAAGATCCAACAGATATTCGATCTAAATTAAACCGACCATTAGCATCCGTGACAGAAGCCGCTATTCTAGTATCAGCAGCATTAAAAAGCTCAAGGGTGACCCCTATAAGTGGACTGTTATCTTCCTTTGACTGTACAGTTCCTTCAATATTTGAATAGGTTTCTTGTGCTAAAGTAGTCGTACTTCCTATAAAAAGAATAAAGCCAATGAATATACAAGATCTAATCATGTAGTGTGAGAAAGTGAGTTTTGGATAAATTTGTCTTGGAATCAAAGTAGAAAAACAAATCTTCTATTCCATATGCTTAATATAATTTAACCATAGGACTCAACATTCCCTCGCCCCCCCATCTGGTTCTACCCTTTTTGATTAGCCGATTTGAAGCGATGCGAGAATGATGTTTGTGAATGCTTGGTTTTTCGACCCGACACTCGCTCTCTCCACATTCGAAAAGAACTACTTTTCATTTCAGATCGCATAATTCTACGAACCTGCGACTCTTTGATACCAAACTGCTTATGAATAGCTTCAAATGGAGTCCGATCCTCCCATGCCATTTCAACAATTCGATCTATTTCAGATGGGGTAAATTGTTTTGCTTTTTTCAAGGGAAAATAAGGTACATGCTAGTTCTAACTTATAACTGTTAAATAACGGGTAAAATTCCCATGGTTTTTAAAAATTATGCCCTCGCTACTAGTTAAACTGAATAGAATACCCCACTTCTTGTATTTAATAAAATAAATTGATTTATTAATTATTGACCTTCTAACCATATAATAACTTGATCAATCAAGAATGAAATCAAATTTCTTTTTTCTTGGAAAAGCATGCTATTTGGCATTACTTCTATTAACTACACCGTTACATGCTCAACCTGTAACACCGACACCTAGAATTGAGGTTAATGGACAAGATCTTTGGATCAGTGGTACGAATTTAGCATGGATTGATTTTGCTAGAGATTTAGGTCCTGGAAGTCCTCGTTTGTCGGAATTTGAACGCATGTTTAAGGATCTAAGAGATAATGGTGGGAATACGGTTCGATTTTGGCTACACACAACAGGGCGTTATACCCCCGCTTGGAATGGATTTACTGTTACAGGACCTGGCCAAGATGCATTGAGGAATCTGACCCAAATTCTGGATTTAGCAGAATCATATGATATCGTTATTCTTCTCTCACTATGGTCATTTGATATGCTTAGAATCAGCAATGGTGAAATGGTAACCGATCGTTCAAGAGCAATTCTCACACAACAACAATATCGGGATAGCTATATTCAAAACTCACTTATCCCTATGGTTGAACATGTGAAAGGGCACAAAGCAATTCTAGCATGGGAGATTTTTAATGAGGCCGAGGGTATGTCAGAAGAATTTGGTTGGAGTTCAACGCATCATGTTCCCATGAGTGATATTCAAGCATTTGTCAATCAAACTACGGGTGCCATTAAACGGACAGACCCTAATGTAAAGGTCACCACTGGAATACATACAGCCATAGAAATGTCTGATATTTATACGTCAACCAATCCTCTTCATAAAAACTATTATAGAGATGATAGATTGATAGCCGCTGGTGGCGACTCACTTGGTACTTTAGACTTCTATACCTTTCACTACTATCAAAATGGTGATTCTCCATTTTTACGCCCGGCTAGTTATTTTGAGTTGGATAAACCCGTATTTATAGGTGAGTTTTTTATTAAGGGGGATGTGGATGGTATTGATGCCGACAAGCTATATCAAAAACTGTTTGATAATGGGTATGCGGGGGCACTTAGTTGGCAATGGGTCGATTGGCGTCAGAACAGAGATGGAAATACTTCAACTTGGCTCAATACTCGTCCTAACCTCCAACATATATACGCTCAATATCAAAACGAGATAGAGCTAAAACTTTCCGATAGTGCACCTTCTTATCAATTTTCAACAGAGCGTTCCACCATTGAAGAAACTGAGTCTACCACTTTATATTGGACAACGAGAAAAATAAAAACAGTGGAACTTAATGGAGATAGCGTCTCGGTGATGGGGAGTAAAATGGTATCTCCTATGACAGACTCCATATTTGTACTCACTATGATTTCTCATGAGGATGAAGTATTTAAGGACACGCTTGAAATAAAGGTTTTAAATCAGCTAGAAGTTGATAGAGCAACAGGAGCCATTATTGAGTCTTCACCTACAGGTAACTGGCTGTTAGCAGAACTGGAACAAGCTTATGATATTAAAACCATATCATTCATAATAAAAAATACAATTACCCAAGAAGTTAAACTTCAGAACTCAATTGATGGCATCAACTGGAATACTGTATATACCATAGCAGCCGAATCCTTTCAATCTGCACAATCAATCACCTTAGACACCCCTTCTTCTGGACGTTTCTTAAGAATCATAGGTGGTGAGGAATTAACTATTGAACAACTCCAAATCTATGGTAAACCATCCGAATTCCAACCACCGATTCTTAAAATCACAGAACCAAACAATAACTCAGAATCTGAGGCAGAGGTCGAAATATTAATCAAAGCAACTGCTCAAAGAGGCTCGGAAGGCTTGGGAAGAAGTGGCGTAGTTTTTTATGTAAATGGCGAACGTTTTAATTCTAAACGGTTTGGACCATACGAGGTAAAATTCACTCCAGATACAGCTGGGGTTTATGTCTTTCAAATTGGAATAAATACCCCTTTGCTAGGTGATTTTTTTTCACGTGAGGTGCGCATCGAGGTTAAAAATACAATCCCAAAGTCTCGATACGAAGCTGAGGATGCAAGCATCACCGGGGGCATAGAAACGGGTTCTGATGCCAATGCTAGCGGTGGCGCTTACCTTTATATGAAAGGAGATGGTAATATTGTTTGGCCCAATATCAAAGTAGATAGTACTAAGACATACACCTTACGATTTGGCTATTTTCTTCCATTTGATGTTAAAACTCAGTTTGTTTCAGTCAATGGAACAAGAGTTGATACGGTTGTTTTTGTTCCACCTACTTCAAAATGGCAAAGTATCGATAGAGATATTCGATTAACAGAAGGTACCAACGTAGTGGAAATTGAGAACTCTTGGGGATGGATGTACTTCGACTATCTAGAAATTAGAGGCAGCGGGCAGCAAGTAAATATTTCTGATGAGATTTCTCCCACTAAACCATCTAACTTTAGCCTGTCACAAAATTATCCAAACCCATTTAACCCAACGACGACCATTGAGTATTATCTACCTGAAAGTCAGAATATTGAACTTAGCCTATACAATCTTTTAGGAGCGAAAGTAGCTACGATCGACAAAGGGCTAAAATTAGCAGGAAATCACCAAATCCAGTTTAATGCTAGCCATCTTTCAAGTGGACTATATGTCTATCGACTGGTGAGTGAACACTTCAGTCAGTCAAAAACCATGCTACTAATCAAGTAAGAGCTTAGAAAAAAAGCCTGAAGCTAAGATACAGCTACAGGCTTTTAATGTGGGCCCAGAGGGACTTGAACCCCCGACCAATCGATTATGAGTCGACTGTAAATCAATCATATTTTATCATAAATCACAAAGAATAAAATAATTGTTCTAATTTTTGTTCTAACTATAGACAATTTTTAGGAAGATTTATTCCCATTATGTCATTCAAAACTTGCTACGACATTCGGATGTAAAGACTACTCAGCAGTATTCAGATCTGCTGAATATGGACATTAGTGAGCAGGTTGGGAAAGCTCTTAAATAACCCCAGATTTTTTACCTAGAATTATTTCAATATCATCCCGAACATAATCCTTGAGAACATAAGTAAGAGTAGAAATCGTGGTTTTGTGGCAACTACTATAAGTTTTATTTCGACCGCAAAAACATTTCATGAAGTCTAGTGGTGGTTTAAATCTTCCCTGAACAATCTTTAAACCGTACACTATTTTGCTATGATCATTAGTCTGAAATATTTCTTCATAAAATTGGATAACTCCGCGAATTCCATGATCAAATTCTCCATTTGCCCACTTTCCTTTTCTCTCGTAATAGACTTGGTTTGCAAAAAATGGGAGTACTAATTCTTCGTAAAACTTAACAATGTTATATCCCCCTCTTATGAATAACCTTGCTTTCATTGGAATACACAGGCAACAAGAATTATCAGTTAAAGCATTTATATGACGATCTGGCTCTTTTGGTATTCTTCCATCTATTTCGAATACCTTTGGTAAACTTTGGGGATATTGTTTTGTTAATAAAATTCTTATATGAAACCGATCAAATAAAGTACCATCATCGGCTATTACATCTAGTTCTCCATCTAAAACGTGTTCCTTTCCTTGTTTAATTGTACTAAACTTCGGATAGGCATTGATAAAAGAATCAATATCCTCGGAGATATTCACCTAGTGGCACTCCAAGGTTTACTAACTGCCGCAGTTGCCTTGAGGCTTTCAAGGTTTTGTTGATTTGATAAATTTGAACAACTAAACCTATCCCCAAAAACTGATTGCCATTTTTTGCATGACTCTTGGGAATCGTCTTCGTTTATTGCAGTTTCGGCTTTTGAAACTAGAGAATCTAATTCACTCAAAATCTTCTCACTATTATTGTATTCAGCTAACAAATCCTCATTTGTTGGCTTTGTTGGTCGATAACACGTAAATGAGATACCTAAGCTATTTCTAATAGCTTTAACAGTTTCAAAAAAAGCAATGTCATCTCGATCATTTGAAACATAATTCCTGATAACTAGAATCGTAAATATTAAACCACTTGGTAAAATTAGGCTTTGGTTTGAATATTCTCGAAAATCCTTCCATGCCTTTACATATTTGATTAATCGCCTTATCTGGTAATTTGTTTTAAAAGAATCGGTAACCCACTTTGTAAATTCCTTAGGATCAGATTCTAACCAACCCTTTGATTTATGAGCTAGTTCATGATTTTCATCTTCCGTAAAATAAATCGGTAAATCAATATTGTGGCCATCCGAAAAGATAATTCTGACACATGTATTTTTATCTATCGGTTTTGTGTTAGTATGTCCATCAGTAGCGTCAACTATCCAACTATGATATGTATTAATTGATTTTCTAGTGCAATCATCATCATTGCAAATAAAATAAACCCCATCATCTATATCATACTTATAAAGCGTTTTCTCTTCTCCATTTTCTTCAATAACCCTTGGAATAGGATTAATTAATGTCTTACTCATGAATGAACCCTGTCCATGAAATTTGGGCTGAGTTTCTGAGCTTTTTTTATCTTTAAAGTACGTCTTAATTTTTTCCCTGAGTTTATTTCTAGATACTCTAAGACTATCAACCCTGCTTCGATTGATGGTGATTTTATCCTCGAACTGAAGGAATTGAGAATGATTATTTGCCATTAAATTGTCCCTTTTAGTGTTTTTGATTCATATTTAACTTCAACTAGCCCTTGTCCACACCCTTTCTTTGTTTCTCGATTATTAAAGTATTTTCCTGATAGAACTTTCTGATTGCTATTTAAAGTTAACAGCCTAAGACTGTTTACCCCTATATGCTGCGAATAACTTTGCTTTCCTAATACACCATCATTTTGATAAATGAATATTATATCATAGAACCCACCCGTCTCAGTTATTTCTACGATAGAACTTTCAGATAGAGATATGTCTCCAATTTCATTTTGAAAGTAACCTCTAATTAAAGTTGTAGACCCGGTCTGAGTTATTTCAAGGGTACATTTCCTCTCTCCACCACCATTATGAAAATATCTCAAACTGCCAACATATCGACCAGATATATCCGGTACTGTAACAAGTTTATTAAACCATTTCTTATTCCATAGTTTTTTATCATAGAAACCAAAAAAGGTTAGTATTAAAGCACTTGTCCCAGGGGCTTTGATTATTCCGATATCCTTCCAATAAACTTCTAAAAAGCCAATTACAAAACTTGTTATCTGACTTATAACCACATACAGAATTATTGTAACAAGAATTAGAGCTTTTATTTTGTAATTCTTTAAGCTGAATGTCATTCTTTTGTTTTTAAATTAATCCGGTTGAGTGACAGATTTGGTCACCATTCAAAAGAATATTTAGTCAGATTAACCCACTGTTCCCTTTGGTAACTATAACCTGATTAAATGCTAGGTTTAGCTAGACAATAACCATGCCATTTACATATTATGCACATACCTTATTTCACAGACTGACAGGTTTGCAGTCTTGACAGGCTTTAAAAGTTCATTGCGTCACGCTAAAGTGACGAAATCAACCTATTTAAAAAAGCTCAGTGGTAAAGTGGCCAATTTTTTGAACAAGTTGTGATAGAAACATTATGCTACTTTTTTGCCGAGCCTTTTGAGTAAATTACTCTATCATTAAGTAACTACGGTCGATATTTTTGGCTGGATAAGCATTCTAAAATCATAGAGTAAAAAGTTTTTTTAGAAATTTCCCGTTTCTTCGCCACTCTACCACTGCACGGGTTGATTAAGCTAGCGTTTTAAATTAAATAAGAACGACCTAGGAACTTAATTAGCTTGTATGACAAGCCCTGCAACAATAATAGCATCCATTAATTCTATGATTCGGCCATCTACGTTTTGCTTCGGCTACAGCTCCATGACAGTCGTTATGATAACCTAGATCTATTTGGTTCACTGTATTCGGCATATAACTACACCCGGTGGTTTTGTTGTGAACTTCATGATCACCGTTAGCTTGAGCATTTTGATTAAGAACGAATTGTGGCATGATGACTCCTTTTTAGATTCCATTCTCAGGTAAGACCACGCCCAAACCAACTCCTTACAAAAAAGTTTTCCACTTTTTCGCCACTAAATCACTGGTAAGAAATCAAAAGCTAAAAAGAGAAGCCGAGCTTCTCTTACATCATCCGACTCTTCCGTTTTACTGGTTTGCCATCCGATTCATTTTTGAAGAGGCTCCATAGCCAAATGCCGACGACTGGAACCATCATTATAGCAAAGAAAGTAAGATCGAAACTTCCTTCTCCTGTTTTAACCATTAAGTCTCCATTGTCAATCCAGAGATCACCTACTTCTCTACCATCATCCTTTGGTGCATTAAACCAAATGGCGAAGATAGTCTAGACTATTGTGAATATAATTTTATAGAAGTGCTTTTTCATTGATCTACTGTAAAACGAACAACATTGCTGGTACCTTCCATTGCCAAATCAATAAGTATTGGCCGTTTGTCTACGAATATTTTAAAGACAACAAATGTGTTATTATCAGTATCTCTAGCCAAGATAGCCATACCTCTATTACCATAATCATCAGTTATAAGGCCTTCGGGTTGATCTGGAGTTAGACGAAATTTTTTATTATTAGCTTCTCGGTATCCAATAAGATGGACTTCTTCTTTATCTGAAGTCTTAACAAACACCCATTTTTTCCACAAATTATCCTTCGATTCAGAGGCATATTGATTCCGAACTTCAATTGTGTTTTTAAGTTGAAATTCCCTGTTTTCATATTGTGCCAAAAGCTCCATTGGATTAATTAGAAAGCAGAGGTAGAGTAGAAATATTTTATTCATGGTACTGTAGTTTTGATTAGGATTTAAATTGCACACACTTGTGAGCAATTGCAAATTAGTTTTCCCTGCATCTTCTTGTTATGAAATACGATGCAGTATTATTGGAGGCCACATCTATAGTCCTGAGAAGGTTAAGAGAGGAAGTTGGATTATCTCAGGAAGATCTAGCAGCTACTTCTGGAATAACCAGGAGTATGATTGACAAAGTGGAGAGAAGGGAAAGACTTCCATCTTTGGATATTCTGATCAAGATTGCGCCATCTCTGAAAAAATCTGCTAGTGAGATTGTATCACTTATTGAAGGGCAATTAAAGAATTAAAAAAAGAGGCCCGAAGGCCTCCCTCAACTAGTCAAGCTTTAAGCTTCAGTGTTCTTATACCAAAATCAGTGGTTAAGTGG
>CAKZLH010000364.1 GCA_937125285.1 uncultured Balneolaceae bacterium
CTCTTGTTAGCCATTGGCCGACAACATCGAACTTATTTGCAAAAGAATTTTAATTTCAAGGCGATCGCACTCACAGAGATACTCGCCTATGCTCTAGCTCTCATTTTAGCCATCGTTTTAGCCACTGAAGGATATGGTGTGTATAGCCTTATCTATTCCACCTTACTGGCTTCTCTAATTTCTAATGTTAGTTATCTATTCTTGCGCATCAAAAAAGAACCCATAACTCTAGAATTCGGTTGGCAAGAGGTAAAACCCTTCATCGATTTGGGTAAATTTCAAATGGGAAGCCGATTGCTGGATTTCGTTTCAAAAGAGACCGACATTTTCATTATTGGTAAAATGCTGGGTTTGGAGGTGCTGGGTTTGTACAGCTTAACAAAGCAGCTCGTGCTACGTTTGTTCAATGTCATTAATCCAATTATTACCAATGTTTTAAGTCCGTGGCTAGCCTCACTTCAAGCTGATAAAGAAAAACAAGCCAGCACCTATCTGAACATCACTCGTTACTTGGCATACCTGAATTTTCCTCTTTACTTAATTTTAGCAACAGGGTCATTTGAACTATTGTATGTGATATATGGCCCAACTTATGCCTCTGGAGCATTATTACTATTTACACTCACCATATACTATAGCATTCTATCCATTACCAACCCCGTTGGCAGTCTTCAAATTGCTACTGGAAGAACGGATGTAGGATTTTATTGGACCGTATTTCGTGCTTCACTAACACCATTAGCCTTATACATTGGGATTCAAATTAATGGCATTCAAGGTGTGGCTTGGATACTATTAGGATTGTCAATTGGATTGTTATATCCTTTGTGGTGGCTTCAAATCAGAACGATGATAAGTGTTTCATTTAAAAATTATCTTAATCAATTTTACCGCCCACTATTAAGCTATTTATTGCTTGGCGCCACGGCTCATTTCGCTATCAAACCACTGTTTAATCAGCCAAATTATATTGCTACCATTTGTATCATTATAGTAGCACTTTTTATTCAAGTAGGTGGCATATTTATTTACGATCGAACTTTTTTAAATACCGTTAAAACATTTTGGGCTAAATGACACCTCTCATAACCCAAGCTAACTGTGTCATACTTCTACACCTACATACCGTATCATTCCACAGACACTAAAGATCAACAGGTTCACCTTGAGAGACATGTGAATCCTAGTTGGGAAGCCTATTCAAGTTTACAAGAAGATGAGCAGAACGTCTTGCTATTCTCAGGGTTTTATCATCCTGAAGGCAATTTCAATAAAGGAGACCTGCTTTCAGCATTTAAAAATAATGCAGTACATGCCCCTTTAAAACTTCGTGGAAGTTTTTCTGGAGTATATTGGTCTAAGAAGGATGCTCAATGGCTCTTATTTACCGATCCTCTAGGTACCAAACCTTTATACTATGCCAAGACAAAGGATGGTTGGCTCATTTCAAACCACTATGATACCATTGCAATAAAATTAAGTGAACATATTAAACTTAGTCTAAACTCACTTTCAGTTTATCAAATTCTGACCTATGGATACTCATTAGAAAAAAATACCATTCTTAAAGGCATATATAGAATCCCCATTGGAAGTGTTGGTGTCTTAGATTGCATACAAAATACCAAATTCGTAAAGCCCGATATTGATTTACAAACACAATCTATTTATAAGTTACCTGTTGAATATCATACCCTTCAACTAGAGGAGGCAGCCGAAGAAGTAAACCGCTTATTTCAGCAATCTATACATAGAAGTTTTCAGTTAGATTTGAACATGGGTCGCGAACATCTTGTTGCCCTCAGTGGTGGACTGGATTCTCGCATGACCAGTTGGGTGGCACACTCACTTGGCTATAAGAATCAAACAAATCTAACATTTGGGCAAAGCAATTCGTTGGATAAAACAATTGCCCAAAAAATAAGTCATGATTTAGAACATCAATGGAATTTTCTGCCCTTAGATGGTGGGGATATCTTGTTGGATATGGATATGATCACCCAGCATACAGGTGGCAATGTCTACTACTATGGTCAAGCACATACCTACCGTAGTTTAGAGCGGATTGACGTCAATCGATTTGGATTACTCCATACAGGTATGTTAGGCGATGTTGTACTCGGTAGCTATCTACAAAAAAGCCATAATCCTAGCCAATTTCCTGCATACAGTGGGGCAAGTTCCACCCGCTTCTTTCACAAATTAACTGAACTTGGGTTTTCTTCCCAATATCCCAATGAAGAACACCATAAAATGATGTTAAGAGGTCTGTATGGCATGAACATGGGCTTACTGTCTGTATATAATAAAACTGAAAGCTATTCTCCTTTTACCGATTTAGATTTCTTTGATTTTTGTCTGCAAATCCCTGTGAATCTTAGGGCCAATCATCGTTTATATCTTTACTGGATGAAAACGTATTATCCTGGTTCCACGAAATACATTTGGGAAAAGACTCGAGCAAAAGTAACCGCTAAAAATATAACGATTGGCCATAAATCCATGCCGTTAAATACATGGTTGTGGAAAGTCTATGAGAAAATTCGATTCCGAAGTAGCACTGCAAATCCTAATTTTATGACACCAATCGATTATTGGTTGCAAACTGAAACCAAGTTGCGAAATGAACTCGATCATTATGCCCAAGAGCTAATGCCTGCTATTACAACAGAAAATGATCTGCAAAACACACTCCGTCAACTATATCTCGAAGGTAATGGAGTAGAAAAAGTACAAGCATTAACCGTTTTGTCTGCCGCAAAGCGTTATACCATTTAAAGGCTTAGCAAATGAACATTGAAGTATGCGCCAATAGTTTTCACTCCGCAAGCATAGCACAAGAATTAGGCGCTTTTCGGGTTGAACTCTGCCAAGATCTTCGTTTAGATGGCCTTACTCCAAGTAGAGAGCTCCTCGAACATGTGACCCAGAATCTTGAGATTCCAGTACATGTACTGATACGCCCTCGCCCGGGTGATTTTCATTACACTACAGCTGAATTAAAACTCATTGAGCAAGAGATAGAATTTGCCAAATCGTTTCCAATATCGGGCATTGTAGTGGGGCATCTTAGTACAACTTTTCAACCAGATTCTCTCCTTTTAAAAGAATGGCGGGATCAATGCGCCAATCTTGAGCTTACTTTTCATAGGGCCTTCGATCATGTTTCCGACCCGTTTTCTGCCCTTGATAAGCTTGTGGATGCAGGCTT
>CAKZLH010000365.1 GCA_937125285.1 uncultured Balneolaceae bacterium
CGGCTTGGAATACCTGGTTGAAAAAAGAACGTTGAATTGGTGCCCATTTCATGGTGATCGGTTAACACATTAGGCTTCCATTCCTGATATTTGGCAACCCTGCCTTGACTCTCTGGATGCTGAACCAGCATCCAATCTCTATTCAAATCGAACCAATAATGATTCGTTCGGCCACCCGGCCACACCTCATCAAATTCTCTTGACTGTGGATCGGTAACCAGTGTATTGGTGCTTTTATGGATGTTTGCCCAATAAGCAAAGCGGTTCAACCCGTCTGGATTTATACTTGGGTCAACCAGGATAATCGCATCCGACAATAACTGCTCAATTTCCGGTCCTTGTGCCGCCGCCAATCTGTACACTACCGCTAATGATGCGTTTGCACCACTTGGCTCATTTCCATGTACACTGTAACTCATTTGAACCACAACCGGCATCTCTTCAAGGTTTAACGCTCCGGATTGCGAAGGGTCGCTTAGTATGCGGTGGGTCGCTTTTATTTGATCAATATTCTTGTGGTTCTCTGGCGAGGTTATAATTAAGGAAAGTAGTTTTCGGTTCTCATAGGTTCGCCCGTATTCCGAAATACTAATTCGGTCCGATGCCTCCGCCACAGCATACATATACTCTACCAGCTGATCATGTCTCACGTGCCATTCTCCTAGCTCATGACCCAATATTTGCTTCGGTGTGGGAATACTAGCATCGTAACTTACATTCGGGTCTAAAAAATAGCTTAAATCTTCTTGTTGGGCATATAGACTAGAAACCGACCAAGAGACGGTAGCTACCAATAAATAGATTATGCTTTTAAATTGAACTTTCTTGAGGTTGTGACTATTCATGATATGTTATTTCGGTTAAGTAAACTTCCGCTGCCTGGCGGCATTGACTTAGAATATACTACAATAGATTTATGAAAAAAGAGGTAAAAACACGGTCATAATGTGCTTTTTTAGAATGCGATTTTTTACTACTCTCAGAAAAGAACACTAACCAATATGTTGTATGGAAGGTAAAGTAACTACCATTAAAAGCACCTTAAAATATGCCCTTGGCCCAGGTTTAATTCTAGCCGCCGCTGCTATTGGGGTCTCACACCTGGTTCAATCGACTCGTGCAGGCGCCCTTTATGGGTTTGCTTTGGTTTGGGCGGTTATACTCGCCAATCTTTCTAAATACCCCTTTCTAGAGTTCAGCCCGAGATACACCGTTGTTATGAAAGAAAGCCTTATTCAGGGTTACAAGCGCCTTGGCCCCTGGGCTTTATGGTCTTTTGGTGTTTTCACCGTGTTCACGATGTGTATCGTTCAGGCGGCCGTAACGGTGGTAACCGCAAGTTTAGCAAATGAACTTACCGGGTTGAACCTTTCTCCTTTGATTATGAGTAGCTTGGTTTTAATGGTTTGCCTTTTACTGCTCATAAAAGGACAATATTCGGCTCTAGACGGTGCCATTAAGATTATATTGGTGGTTCTCACCATCTCTACCATTATTGCCGTAGTTATGGCGTTTACACGACCCGATGCTTTGGCGCTACCAGAGGCACCCAGCGTATGGGATGCTTCAGGTATCACCTTTATGATCGCGCTTATGGGTTGGATGCCCATTTTATTGGACGCTTCGGCATGGCACTCCCTTTGGATTATGGAGCGGAGTAAACAAACTAAACACGAACCGGTACTTAAAGACACCTTAATCGATTTTAATATTGGGATGATCGGCGCCGGGGTATTAGCGCTCGCTTTTTTGTCGTTAGGCGCGCTCATTATGTTTGGCTCTTCTGAAACTTTTGCCAGCAGCGGATCCGAATTTGCCAGCCAGTTAGTCGAATTATACACATCTACCCTTGGGGAGTGGACCTACTGGATTATTATCGTTTGTGCCTTTACCGCTATGTTTAGTACAACGCTTACCGTTACCGACGCCTACCCGAGAACTTGTTCACATCTTTTTAACCTAAGTCGACTCGACAAACCAGAAGAAACTCCTTGGTACTCTACCTACCGGGGCCTTTTGGTTATCATCTCTTTATTTTCTTTGGTTATCCTCTATTTTGCTGGGGGTAACTTTATTTTTATGGTTGATTTGGCTACAAGTGTTTCTTTCTTAACCGCCCCTGTTTTTGCTTTTATTAACTACAAACTCATTTATTCAAAACACTTCCCTGAGGAATATCGCCCTTCAAAGTGGTTAAAGTGGTTAAGTTGGGCCGGTATGATTTTTATCACGGGTTTTGCTTTATTATTTATGATCTGGAAATTTTTCCTTAATTAACCTTTAATACTTGCCTATGTGGCCCAGTCCCCGAGAGGCTTTCAATAGTATTAGCCATCAGCTTGGCGCCATTTTTAGTCTGTTCATCACGACCTTATATCTAATGTATGCAGATGATGATATTGCTCTAAAATGGAGTTTAGTAGTTTACGGTTTAAGCACTTTTGGAATGTTTTTAGCTAGTGCTCTTTACCACGGTATAAATGGTTCAAAAGAAACCATAGCAAAACTTAGAAAACTAGATCACATAATGATTTATATAGTGATCGCGGGCGGTTATACCCCCATTGCTGTTGATGTTTTACAAGAACCAGCAGGATTATATGTCTTGATCAGCATTTGGCTTTTTGCGGGTATTGGCGTACTCAAAAAACTATTTTGGATGCATGCTCCATCCTGGTTATCAACCCTTATCTATCTTGTGATGGGGTGGGTCTCTGTTTTTATACTACCCTCTATTTGGGCCAATACCTCTCCAACATTTGTGAAAGGAATCATACTTGGCGGTCTCTTTTATACGGTAGGTGCTTTTGTTTATGGTTTAAAAAAACCTAATATTTGGCCAGAATGGCTTGGTTTTCATGGATTATGGCATCTGTTTGTATTAGCGGGCGCCGTCTCTCATCTGTTGGCACATCTATTTTATTTCACATCATTGGGTTAATATTTATTAATGAACGAGCTCTTTACTTTTTACCACATGTCTAATAAAAAGCTTTTTGTTGGCCTTTTTTTAGTTCTTTTTTCGGTAAGCGCTTTTGCTCAAAGCAATCTTCCGCTATACCCTACCCAACATCGCCCTATCAATGGGGACTGGTTAATCTTATCTACCGATCATTTCAAAATTATCTATCCCGAACGGCTTGATTCTATAGCTCTTAAGAGTGGAAAGATATTGGAACAACAATACCCTTTAGCTAAAGCACTGACCGGTGGTTCTTTGAAAAATTTTCCCGTGGTCATTTCTGATTATTCTGATTTGAGTAATGGGTATGTACAAGCATGGAATTTTAAATCTGAAATTATTCTTGCCCCTATTAAGGGAAAAGCAATGAATCCAAGAAGTGGAAGTTGGTTGGAGCTTGTTCTCTCTCATGAATTGTTACATGCCACCCATGCCAATGTAAAAGGATCTAAAGGGTTAAACGCTTTTGGTTTTTTGTTTGGACCAGACTTAACCAGAAGTTTAAATTTTTACCCGCCGGTTGGAATACATGAGGGCCTTGCGGTATATCATGAAGGAGTAAATGGGGTTTCCTCTGAACATGGTGGTCGGGGAAATTACGCTTACTTTAAATCCAAGTTTTGGTCCAACCTTATGAGCGATAGACCTTGGTCCTTAGGTGATGGGTTGATACCTAGTCACTATAGTTATCCTCAGGGTCGTCACTATATAGCTGGATTCCATTTTATAGATTGGTTGCATCATTCTTATGGAGACACTATTTCAAAAGAAACCATTGAGCGTCATTATAACCGTTTTATTTTTGGTTATGGATTAGCATTAAAACATACCACTGAGCAGTGGCCTGCTCGCTTATATAATGAATATATAGCTTGGGCTAAAGAAGATTATTTAGCCACCATCTCTGGTATGAATATATATACCCCTAGTACTAACGAATATATTTCTGGATCGGAAGAGGATCGTTTAGAACATCGCCCCTTATGGATTAACCAAGAAAATATTATCTACTACGCGAGTAGTTATCATTCCCCTAGTGGTTTCTATATCTACAATATAGAGAGTAAGAAACATCAATTATTACATGAAACTTTTCTGGTTGAAGACTATGTCTATTCCTTAGATAAAAGAACAAATACCTTATATTTTTCCTCTTATAAAGCAGGTTCTAGGTATAGTGATCAAGTAAATTCACAACTATATACATTAGATTTAGCTCCTTTTCTAAACAGCGAAAAAACTCAACAGAATGACATTCTCACTATACCAAATAGCTTACGTATGTATGCTCCAGCATTTGATGAGTATAGAAACAGTGTCTGGGCGTTAAAAACAGACAGAGAGGCTGCTCAAATATATGAGCTTCGTGACGAAACGTGGGTTCAATGTAGTGATTTCAATGATCTTCGCCCTATAAGTATACAAGTACACGAAAAAATCGATGGTTTATATGCTATTATAGCCCAAAAAAGAGGTATACAAGGGGTGTGGTTTTTTGAAATGAATAACTCAAGTTCATGCTCATTTATACAACAAAAACTAGAAGGAGTGCCTGATGTTAGTTTTAAAAACAGTTCTATACTGGATATTAATTGGCACCCCACTCAAGAAAAATTATTACTAACAAAAGACAACAAAGAAAGAATAAGTCTTGTTGAATATGATCTAAGTAATCATACTGCTTATTCTAAAATTACTACCTCTTTTGGTGCTTTTGAAGGTACTTATTCACCAACGGCCGATCGACTTGCTTTTATAGATGTAATAGATGGAAAAAATTTAGTCACTATCATATCTAATAAAAACGACCTTAATTCTGCTAAAGTATCTCTTGCAACTTCTGATGATATTCAATCTGAGGTATCTAATTCCTATTTAGGTTCTGAATCTATAAACAGTGATACCTGGTTTATTCAAGAGTATAAAAAAGATCATTCATGGTTAAAACCACGAATTCTTTTCCCTCAAGTAAATGAACAAAATACATTTAATAATGAGCCCTTGACAGATGTACAAGTAGGATTATATGTACAATCAACAGATGTTCTTCAGCAGCGTAGTTATGCTTTTGCTCCTTCTTTTTACCAAAATAATTTTTGGTATGATCTACGATATGAACATAAAACTTTTTGGCCAGGTCTACTTATAAACAACTACAGAACTCCTGGTTATTTTTCTACAACGCTTCAAAGTAATGAGCAAATTGGATTAATATCAGATGAGCGTGGTTGGTCTATTGGGGTACCATTATTTTATCGTTTTAATAATATCACTCGTAGCAATTTTATACAGTTTACTCCTACGATTAGTATTGATAAACAACGTTATTTAGATGCAAATGGCGAGGTTTTATCATCCTATATAAATCAGATGAAATTAGGCTTTAATCTAAATCTTAATTTCAATGTTCAGCAACTATATAGAGATATTCAGCCTAGAAATGGTTTAGTGACCCAGATTTTTAGTTCAACTAGTTTAAGTGATGCAACAGGTAGGTTTACATTAGATAATAATCAGTTTACTTATACTCTGAATAAGCGGTATGGTATATATGCAGAGCAAAAATTATATCTACCTATCTGGAAAAAGCAAAATATATCTACTCTTATTGAAGCTGCTGTCTTACAACAAAGTGATAATTTGTTATACAGTACTAATGTAATTCGAAAAGATGGTTATTTAAGCCCTGTTTTTCCTCAAAGTGCATTTTTAGGCCGATTTACAACCGAAACTATAATTCCTGTAGCTTACTTTGATCAAGGCTTTTTTACCGTTCCTACAACCTTACAGACTATTTATTTAAAGTTATTTACTCACAGAATCTACGATTTCGATGTAAGTAGTACTTCAAATTATCCAACTCGAACAAGTATTGGATCAACTTTAAATATATTGTTTAACCTATCTAATATTGAATTATCGATAGGTTTTGGTTGGATTTATGATGTTACAGAAAAGAAAAGTGATTTAATTATGGGTTCTTTTTAACAGAACCTAAAATATGAGTCTGTTCACCTAGTTCTTTAGCAGTATCACATACCTTTTGTACATCATCTGAGTGCACCACACATATTAGTCCAATCCCTAAATTAAAGGTAGCTCTCATATCCTCCTCAGGAACATCACCTAATCGTTGTATTAAGGAGTAAATGAGTGGTCTGTTCCAAGACTCCCAATCTATTGCTAACTGTAAATGCTTAGGTAGTATTCTTTTTGTATTTCCTACTATACCACCACCTGTTATATGAGAAAATCCATGAACACCATCAATATTTTTTAATGTCTGAATGAGTTGAAGGTAGGATTTATGAACTTTTAAGAGTTCTTCAGAAATACTACATCCTAGTTCTTCAACAACTTCATCTATTTCGAAGTGATTAAAGAGTACTTTTCTCGCCAGTGAATAACCATTGGTATGAAGTCCTGTACTTTCAAAACCTATTAGTATATCACCTTCTTGAATCGTACTACCATTTATTATTTGATCTTCATCTACAATTCCTACAATGGTACCTGCTAAATCAAATTCGCCTGGTTTATAAATATCTGGCATTTCAGCGGTTTCACCACCAATTAAAGCTACATTATTTTCTTTACAAGCTTGTGCAAACCCACTAATAACCTCTACACCTACATTCTTTTCCAATTTTCCTGTAGAAAAATAGTCTAGAAAGAATAAAGGGGTTGCCCCACAAACAGCAATATCATTAATACAATGATTTACTAAATCCTGCCCAACCGTTGTGTACTTTTTTGCTTTGTAAGCCACAATTAGTTTGGTGCCAACACCATCCACAGAACTAACAAAAACAGGGTTTTTGAAGGATGAAAGCTGTGGCTTAAAAAATCCACCAAATCCACCAATATTACTTAATACTTCAACACCATGAGTTTCTTTTACGATGTCCTTTATAGATTCTACAAGTTCCTCACCCGCTTTTATATCAACACCAGAATCTTTGTATGTAAATGAAGTTTTTGTCATGCCTAATTATTATTCATTAATTCACTATCAAATATACCATCTTTGTTCTATTTGTATGGAATCAAATAAGCTTATTTTTCCACAGGGGTTTTATAGATATAATAAAATTTAAATAATTAGTAATAAGTAGTAGGCACTGTGGAAAAGTGGATAACAAAGCTATTCATATCTCTTTTTGTAAGAGGTAATAAATGTTATTAAATGTGTGGATAAAGAATCCATTAAAAACCTCTTTTTAATTCAATTTGGAAGGTTATTTAAATATTTTGAATCAACTAATAAAGTTATTAACTCATACACCTATTTTATACATAAAATCTTTTGATAGAAATTAACATAAAAACTTATTCTAATAGGTCGTTGATAAATTGAAATTATTGTGGAAAGTAGTTGATAAGAAAAGGCTAATTTTTTTATCCCCTTTTTTTAACATAGATATCCACATTTAAATCCACATCTTTTTTCTTCATGAAAGCAGTCATTCAGCGCGTAACACAAGCAAGTGTTCAAATCGATGATGCCATTATTGGCTCTATTAAAAATGGAATTCTCATCCTAGTTGGTTTTCATGGAGAAGACACACGTGACACCATTGAATGGATGGTTAATAAAGTATTACAATTACGAATTTTTACTGATAGTGAGGGAAAAATGAATGAGTCAGTAATCGATATAAAAGGGGGAATTCTAGTGGTTTCACAATTCACTCTTTATGGAAGTGTAAAAAAAGGAACACGCCCAAGTTTTATAGAAGCGGCTAAGCCAACTGAAGCTGAAAAATTATATGATTATTTCTTGGAGTACTTAAAAAAAGAATCACCTGTTACTATAGAAGCCGGGGAATTTGGTGGAGATATGAAAGTGAGTCTTATAAATGATGGACCTGTTACTATAATAATTGATAAATAAATGTTGTGAAGAAAAAAGTTCAACTTATACTAGGTAGTGGTGGAGCAAGAGGTATAGCACATATACCAATAATTGAGGGTTTACTAAAGGATGATGTTGAAATATCTAAGGTAATAGGTTGCTCAATGGGTGCAGTGATTGGTGGAATCTATGCAGCTGGCCATTTACAAGAGTATAAAAAATGGTTACTGAGTTTAACTCGAAATGAGGTTTTTGACTTAATGGATTTTACTCTTACCAAAGAGGGTTTTATTAAAGGTGATAAGATATTTAATAAGCACCGTGAAATGACAGGTGATTTACTCATAGAAGAATTTGAAATACCCTTCACAGCGGTTGCTGTTGACATTATATCTGGAGAAGAAGTTTATTTTTCAAAAGGAGATCTATATGATGCTTTACGAGCATCGGTTGCTATACCTGGGTTTATCATACCTCATAAAACAGAACAACATGTATTAATTGATGGAGGTGTAACCAATCCATTACCATTAAATCTAGCTATCAAAGAAGACAATTCTATCGTGGTTGGTGTGGATTTAAGCGGCCCGTCAGATAAGAATCTAGAATTAAAGAAGGAGAACAAAGAGGATAAAAAACCACTCCCGCATTGGTTTGAACAAATAATACCATCTTACTTACAAAATGAAGAAGATTCTTCCGATGAAGACCGTGAAACCTTATCATTATTAAGTTTAATGGAAACAACATTTACTCTTTCTCAGACTAAAGTAAATGAGTTAACAATCGCGCATTATCCGCCCGATGTATTAATCAGATTACCGCGAAAAATGGCACAAACGCTCGACTTCTTTAGGGCGAATGAGATTTATACTTTAGGTAAACAAGTCTATGAATTGAATAGAAAGATAATTTTAGAAAAACTCTAAAATTAAATTGCGTCTATCGCGTCTTTTATTCTGTTAAAAACATCATCGACAGATCCTGTTCCGTCTATTTCAATAACCAGTCCTTTTTCATTGTAATAATTTAAAACAGGCTTGGTTTCATTATTATAGACGTTTAAACGGTGTTTTATACCTTCTTCTGTATCATCACTACGTCCTTGCCCTCTAGATAAAATTCGATTAACAAGCTCATCATTATCCACGGTAAGTGATAATAAAAGGTCTACTTGTTGATTGCGCTCAGATAACATTTGATCAAAAGCAGCTGATTGAGCAACGGTTCTTGGAAAGCCATCATAGATACATCCATTATGGTAGATCTCTTTTTCGGTTTCTTCTTGAACAAGAGCTACAACGATATCATCGGATACCAGTTCACCAGAAGCTAGAATGGAGGAGACTTTTAGGCCTAAAGGGGTTTTGTTCTGTATGGCAGAACGAAACATATTACCCGTAGATAAATGGGCTAAAGAATAATGTTCTATTATTCGTTCTGCTTGTGTTCCCTTTCCCGCCCCAGGAGGGCCAAATAAAATAATATTCATGAGTGAGTTAGCTATGAATGTTATAAAAAGGGAATTTCAAACCGAAATGAATTGAAATTCCCTTATAAAAGGAGACTATTTTTTAGACTCTTTCTCTTTAATACGGGCAGCTTTACCGCGTAATTCACGAAGATAAAAGAGTTTTGAACGTCTAACCTTACCTCTTTTCTTTACCTCTATTTTAGCAATAAAAGGCGAGTTAAAAGGAAAAATACGTTCCACACCAACACTTCCGCTCATTTTACGAACGGTGAAAGTCCGATTTGGCCCGTTACCACGTTCCGCCAATACAACGCCTTCATATTGCTGGATACGCTCTTTTTCACCTTCCCGAACACGGTAGTGAACATTAACAGTGTCACCTGCAGTGAACGAAGGAATATCCTCGTTAATTAGGCTTTGTTCTACTAGTTTTAGTTTGTCCATAATAGTATCAATGGTAGTTTATCATAGGCTGTTCGCCTATATGTAAGTTAATAATCTTTTTTGTCGTCTTTTAACAAATCTTTTCGCCGGTCTTTGGTGCGCTCATAGGCTTGCTGATCTTGCCAATCTTTAATTTTTTTGAAGTCCCCAGAGCGTAATACTTCAGGAACTTCCCAGCCATTAAAGTTAGCAGGCCTTGTGTATACAGGCGCCTCGAGAAGGTCATCTTGAAAAGAATCACTTAGCGCGCTACCTGCATCGCCAATAGCGCCAGGAAGCAAGCGAACAATGGCATCTACAATCATCATAGCGGGTAATTCTCCTCCTGATAACACCACATCACCTATGCTGTATTCTTGGGTGATAAGATGTTCTCGAATGCGATGGTCGATACCCTTATAATGTCCACAAAGGATGATAATATTTTTCTTAAGGCTCAGACTGTTGGCCTCTTTTTGCGTAAAGGCCTTACCGTCTGGCGCTGTAAAAATTATTTCATCATAGCTTCGAGAGGCACATAAAAAGGAAATGCAGTCAAAAATAGGCTGGGGGGTTAGTACCATTCCAGGATCACCACCATAGGGGTAATCATCTATTTTTTTGTGTTTATCCTTGGTATAGTCTCTAAGGTCATGAACATATATCTCTACTAGGCTCTTTTCTTTAGCACGCTGTACGATACTATGATCTAAAGGACCTGAAAGTAGAGCGGGAACCGCTGATATGAGATCAAATCGAATCATTCTTCGATAAGATTTTCAAGATTAGAAACAACAATCTTACGCGAAATGGAGTCTATCGATGTTAGATAGGGTTCGACCATAGGAATTAACAAACTCCCTTGAGTAGTTGCCACTTGGATGAGTGGTTGCACACTAGGAATAGTATGTGGTTGAACCGAACCAATTACGCGACCCTTTGTATCTACTACCTTATAGTCTACATAGTTTAGAGTTGTAGATTCTGTGCTTTTTATGTTGGCATCATAAAAACTTCTATCTACAAATAAACCATGGCTTCTTAAGGTCTCAGCGGCCGACCGGCTATTGTATTGATCAAAAATAACAAAGAACGTTTGTGAGTTTTTTTTCTTTTCAACCCGAAAAGTACTCACGCGAACAGGATAAAAGTCGCCACGATTGTTTTTAAAGAAAACCACTGGGTTTTCTTGTTCTAGTATCAGTCGCGGGTTGTCAATATCCCAAATTAGCTTAAGCTCCCCATCTAGCCCGTGCACACGGTCTACATAACCTACTGGTACAAAAGCCGG
Source organism: uncultured Balneolaceae bacterium (assembly GCA_937125285.1). GTDB lineage: Bacteria > Bacteroidota > Rhodothermia > Balneolales > Balneolaceae > UBA1275. The sequence goes on from CAKZLH010000365.1 coordinate 11,006, forward strand.
GTGGGAATCAGTTGCCATAAACGGATGAATTAGCTTAGGCTTCCTTTTTTGCTTCCCAAGCAGCCAACACTGTTTTTCGATCTTCATCGTCAGAAACAAAACCGCTTAACTCTTCAACGGAGTGTGCAGCGAT
>CAKZLH010000366.1 GCA_937125285.1 uncultured Balneolaceae bacterium
CTTCTGTTCTTTTCGGATTGAAGTCTCCCATCCATAGTGCCTGGGGAGGTCTCCATGGAATCCATCAAAACAATCGTTGCCGACGGGAATGAAATATTCCGTCATGGTCTTACTTCTATTCTACGTGAAGAAGGCTTCGATATCGTTACCGATACCGATAATGGGGCATTGGTTTTGACGGCTTTTGAGCATGTTCAACCCGAACTTTGTGTCTTATCCTTTAATATGCCCGAAATTTCTGGCATACATCTCGCTAATAAAATTATTGAACAGCGACCTGATGCTAAAATTTTACTGTTGGCCGATGACAATACGGAGGATACACTTAACAATTTTTTAGAGTCTGGAGCGCAAGGCTTGCTCATGAAAAGCGCACACCGGATTGAACTCATGGATGCTGCGACTAAAGTAGCCGAAGGTGAAACCTATTTGGGTAAAGTTTACTCCAAGATGATGACGCGAGAATACCGCAAACTCACCTCATACCGGAAAAACAAGAAGAGTATTACGCGTAGAGAAAGGGAAGTACTTCATTTGCTCATTGAGGGTCATACGAGTACCGAGATTGCACATAAATTATTCATCTCACCTCGTACAGTAGACAAGCACCGCACCAACTTACTGAAGAAATTGAATCTGAAGAACACGGCTAGCTTGGTTCGTTTTGCCCTTGAAAACAAAGGGAATCTAGAACAGTTTTAGTTCTGCCTTCGATTATTTTTCACTTAATTCATTACCGTTTAATGAATTATGATGGAGGGTGTGTTGGTGCATTAGTGTGGCATGACAAAGCTATGACTACGTATTTATACGTATACAAAATACGTATTAAACGTTATTGAGCAATCTTCGGGCAAATCCTATGTTTAAAATGCAAATGGGGTAATAGCCGTCTGTAGATGATATTAGCCGCTTTCCATTGAATTGGGAGCGGCTTTTTTTATGGGCTTCCTGCATTTTTAAGCCCCTCTACATGTAGAGTTGTTGTACCAAGCTTTTTTTCATGGCTTCTAGAATGACTATCCGAATACCCAACTTTACTGGTACAAAAAAAAGACGATTGCACAAAATATACAATCGTCTTCATTTTGTAGCGTGGGGCGGAATTGAACCGCCGACCTCACGATTATGAGTCGTGCGCTCTAACCATCTGAGCTACCACGCCAAAACAGAAACTAAATATAAGGCTTTCCTAGCATTTCCATAAAGTTTTTTCTAATCCATTATCACATTCCTTGGCTTAGTTTGTTACCTTTATAAAATACATCTAACAACGACGATTATGGCTCAGAAAATTACCAAACGATCCGAAGACTACTCCCAATGGTATTTGGATGTAGTAAAAGAAGCACAACTTGCCGAACACTCACCTGTGAGAGGAAGCATGGTAATCAAACCAACGGGTATGGCTCTTTGGGAAAACATGCGCAACGCATTGGATCACATGTTCAAGGAAACTGGACACGAAAACGCTTACTTCCCCTTATTTATTCCCAAGTCATTTTTATCTAAAGAAGCGCAACATGTCGAGGGATTTGCTAAGGAGTGTGCTGTTGTTACCCATAGTCGTCTGAAAAGTGTAGAGGGTGGGGTTGAAGTAGATCCTGACTCGCGTTTAGAAGAAGAACTCATTGTTCGCCCTACCTCAGAAACTATTATTTGGGATACCTACCGAAATTGGATTCAGTCGTATCGTGACTTACCCATTTTGGTGAATCAATGGGCCAATGTTGTACGCTGGGAAATGAGAACGCGTTTGTTCCTGCGAACCATGGAATTCTTGTGGCAAGAAGGTCACACAGCCCATGCTACCCGCGAAGAAGCGGTTGCCGAAACCAAGCAAATGCTGGAGGTTTATCGAAGCTTTGCTGAAGAATTTATGGCCATGCCCGTTATCACAGGTGTTAAAACCGCTTCCGAACGATTTGCTGGTGCCGAAGATACCTATTGTATTGAGGCGCTCATGCAGGATGGAAAAGCGTTGCAAGCAGGCACTTCTCATTTTTTGGGACAAAATTTTGCCAAAGCTTTTGATGTAACCTTTCAAGATAAAGACGGAGAGCACAAGCATGTTTGGGCCACGAGCTGGGGCGTTTCAACCCGATTAATTGGTGGCTTAATTATGACGCATTCCGATGATAGCGGCTTGGTGATTCCTCCTAAATTAGCCCCAAAACAGGTGGTTATCGTACCTATATATAGAAGTGACGAGGAGCAGGATCTTGTGCTTGCCTATGGAAATGCCCTTTTAGAAGAGCTCAAAACAAAAGGTATTCGAGCACATATGGATACGCGAGACACCTATAAGCCTGGATTTAAATTTGCCGAGCACGAAGCTAGAGGCATTCCTCTGCGCATTGCCATTGGCCCTCGCGACGTTCAAAATAACAAGGTTGAGCTCGCGCGGCGAGATACTTTCGAAAAGCAACTAACCGATCGGGATGGAATTGCAGATACCATCGCTAACTTATTAGAGACCATTCAAAATGACCTTTTTCAACGTGCATTACAGCGTAGAAACGACATGACTACCGAGGTCGAAAGCTATGATGAATTCAAGCAGGTTTTAGACGAAAAAGGTGGGTTTATCTACGCTCATTGGGATGGAACAGCCGAAACCGAGGAACGTATCAAAAACGAAACTAAGGCGACTATTCGGTGTATCCCTTTTGGAGATTCGGAAGGTGGTAAATGTATGGTGACCGGAAAAGATTCTCCGAAAAAAGTTTTATTTGCTAGAGCATACTAACCATTATGTCTTCGGCTAGTGAACATCCCTGGTTTTCTGAGTTGCACCCTTTTGGTTTGTATGGGGCTCAAGAATCACGGGAATTAGACCGAAAAACTATGGATACTTTATCCATGAGCGGTGATACGCTCATGGAAATAGCTGGTACCCGAGCGGCTGATTTGATTTTACGTGATCAGGCAAGAGGAAACAGCGGTGTTATAATAATAGGAAAAGGAAATAACGGTGGAGACGCACTGGTAATCGCTCGCCTATTACACGAACAAGGTATGGATATCGAGGTATTTGCAAGCTCAAAGGTGCAAGACCTTAGCTC
>CAKZLH010000367.1 GCA_937125285.1 uncultured Balneolaceae bacterium
GCTAAACGTATCTGGGAAAATCGTCATCTCCTACCCCGTGGTTTTAAAATGCATGATTCTTCCAATAGGCATTATGGGCCAAAATTATACATCAGTTACAAGGGCTATGATGCCGACATTTACTTTTATAAAGAAATGGAAGATGTATTCGAACCCTATGAAAAAACTCATTGGAAGAACTATCGAATTCCCATTCCTAAAGCATATATTCTTCCACTTCAAGCCGCACGTTTTTTAGAACAAACAACCTATGTACCCGCTGAAACTGAAAAATATTTAAACACCATGTATGGAAGTTTGGAAGCAGGTGCTGTGCGTAACCCCAAAACAGGACTTTGGGAAATGAATTGATTCTTTTAAGCTGAAGGTTTGAAGCTCTCTATTAGAGCAATTTTGGTAATACCTGCTCTAGAGCATATGTTAGATGGTCATCATGGTCAATTTCGCACCATGAAAATTGATCATTTTGAAAAACCTGAATTGGATATGCATCTCTGGAAAACTGAGCGAGAAGCACTTCATAATCTTGTTTGTACGCATTCGGCTGAAGAGTACAATAGGCTGAGAAATCATTCAAAATCCCAGCCTCAAATAACCAAATACCTGTCATTACCCCCTGACGCTCTAATAAGTCTAAAGTTTTTGATAGTTCTATAAGTTGCCCATTATCTGCCGAAAAATAAACATTATCATCTACCTCTAAGGCCTGTGATGTAAGAATGAGGCTTTTTCCCTTAAGTTGATCAATTGGAAGCTCCAAAGCTTTGGGTTCGTATAAAAGATCACCTTCTAGCAGCCAAGTAGCTTCAAGCACGATATCTTTAAACATTTCCAATGTATATAGGGAAGATCTAGTATCGAAGTATGGGTTATAAACTAAGTTGATATTCTTGTATTTTTGCTTCAGATAGGTGAAAGCTTCCATATGAAATCCACAACCTATATGAATATACTCCACCCCATTGGCACGTAGATTTTGGATTGAATATTCTATTAGTGGTTGACCATTTAAGGGATACAATGGTTTGGGAACTTCAGAACCCGTGGATTCACTAAAACGGGTACCCATACCTGCAGCTAAAATGATGGCATGATTTGGTTTCATGACTGATAAACCTCTAAAATTTTTTCGCTTACTTTTTCCCAACGATATTCTTGAGCAAGCTTATATCCTTTTTGGATCAGATAATCAAACCGTTCTGGTTCAAGTACATGCTGCATCATCAATTCAGTTAGTTCAACGAGATTACTGGGTTGTACAAAACTCTGCTCATCATAACGCTTTCCAATTGTGAGATATCCTGCGTTTCCGTAACCCATCACTTTTAATCGGTGAATCATAGCTTCCAAAAGAACAATACCAAAACTTTCTCCATACTTAGATGGCGCTACCAGTAAATCGGCCTCGT
>CAKZLH010000368.1 GCA_937125285.1 uncultured Balneolaceae bacterium
AAACTAAGCCCCACGATAACCGCTATTGCCATAGGACCCCACCATGCGGCCTGTTCCCCACCCCAATAGATATACTCACCTAAGTGAGTAAAAAATAGAAGGGGATTATTGACCAAAGTAATAAAGTCGAAATTAAACCCAATAGCCAAGGGCACAAGGCCTAAAGTAGTGGTAACCGCCGTAAGAATTACAGGACGAAATCTCACCTTACCCGCCTGCACCAAAGCAGAGCGTAAATCCATACCATCTCTTGAACGAAGGATATCTACGTAATCAATGAGAACGATGGCATTGTTTACGACCACCCCTGCTAAGGAAATGAGTCCGAGGAAAGCCATGAGTCCAAAGGCCATTTGAAAGGTAACCAAACCATATAAGACTCCTGCGGTCGACATCACCACCGAACTTAAAATGATGACTGGTTTCACAATAGAATTGAACTGAGAAACCAAAATAAATGCGATCAGGAAAATGGCAATTAAAAAAGCTCTTCCTAAAAATTCAAAGGATTCATCCTGTTCTTGTTGCTGCCCTGTCCACTCATAGGTGTATCCTGGGGGTAGCGCTTCAAGATATTGGGTTAATACACCTTGGGCTTCCGCCAATACCGCATTGGATTGATAACCAGAGCGTACATCGGCGCTTACTGTAATCACTCGCTCGGATTCTTTGTGACGAATGCCCCCAAAGCCATCGCTTATCTCCCAGTTGGCAACTTCCGATAAAGGTATCTGGACGCCTTCATGAAATACCGTTAGATCGGATAACGTACTTAAGTCGTCTCGGTATTCCTCTGCCAACCGAACCACAATTTCGTACTCTTCCTTACCATCCCGAAATTTAGAAGCTTCAACACCATTAATGGCTTGACGCACCGTCATACCAATCATGTTGGTATTAAGCTCATACAGTCCCGCCTTTTCTCGGTCAACCTCTACGCGTATTTCGGGTCTAGAGTCCGGTAAATCCGTTTCTAGCCCATCCATTTTCGCAAAAATAGAATCCGCTTCCAAAATGCTGAGAACTGTATTAGAGATACGGGTTAACTCATCCATATCGGGGCCCGAGATTTCCAAGTTGATTGGAGGTCCTGTTGGGGGGCCATCTTGCGGTTTTTCAACCGTGATTTTAGCGCCTGCAATGATTCCATTCAAATCATTACGCATATACTCCATAGCCTCAAAGATATCACCTTGCCGTAACTCATAGTCAACAAAGTTAATGGCCACGGTACCTTTATGGGTTGAATTTCCGCCACCTCCACTAGGGTCACTTGAAATAGCTGCACCCGAAACCGCCAAAATGGTGTTGATATCATTCGCTTGAGGGATGTTTTTAACTCGCTCAGCTACTTTTTCAACCACAGAACGGGTAAACTCTACATCGGATCCTACTGGGGTTTCAATCTGAACATACACATCTCGTGGTGGAATATTCTCCGGGAAAAATTCAGTTCCTGGATTAAATACACCCAAGGTTACAAAACTCATAATAAGAACAAAGATGGCAATACCTACCGTCTTGCCTCGGTTGTTCAACGCCCATACCAAAGAGTTCTCATACCATTTAATGAATACATTAAGTCCTTCACCCTGCCACCATTTACCAACTGGCTCCAATACATAAGAGTTCAATAACCATAGTAGTACTCCCAACACGATAAGCATCGTCCAGGTCACGAAATTAGCGGCAAGAAGTAGAAGTAGTACAAAAGCCAATACGCCATAAAGAATTTGCTTGCCTCGCTTGGTCAATTCTGCTTTTTGCTCATCATTATCGATGGTCATAAATAGTGCACAAATGACGGGATTAATAATGAGACCTATAAATAGTGAACTACTCAAGGTTATAATCAAAGTTTTGGGTAAATAACCCATAAACTCTCCAATGGTTCCTGGCCAAAAAATCATAGGAGCAAAAGCTGCAAGCGTTGTTGCCGTGCCGGCAATGATAGGACCTGCAACTTCACCTGTACCCTTTTTTGCAGCCTCAAAATTATCATAACCCTCTTCTAAGTACCTATATATATTCTCTACTACCACAATGGCATTATCCACCAACATCCCCAAGGCGAGAATTAAGGAGAATAACACAATCATATTCATGGTTATTCCAAGTGCGCTTAAAATGATAAACGATAGAAACAT
>CAKZLH010000369.1 GCA_937125285.1 uncultured Balneolaceae bacterium
AAACTAAGCCCCACGATAACCGCTATTGCCATAGGACCCCACCATGCGGCCTGTTCCCCACCCCAATAGATATACTCGCCTAAGTGAGTAAAGAATAGAAGAGGATTATTGACCAAAGTAATAAAGTCGAAATTAAACCCAATAGCTAAAGGGACAAGGCCTAAGGTAGTGGTTACCGCCGTAAGTATTACAGGACGAAATCTCACCTTACCCGCCTGCACCAAAGCAGAGCGTAAATCCATACCATCTCTTGAACGGAGAATATCTACATAATCAATGAGAACGATTGCATTGTTTACGACCACCCCGGCTAATGAAATAAGTCCGAGAAATGCCATGAGTCCAAAGGCCATTTGAAAGGTAACCAAACCATATAAAACACCTGCGGTCGACATCACTACCGAACTTAAAATAATGACCGGTTTCACAATAGAATTGAACTGAGAAACCAAAATAAATGCGATCAGAAAAATGGCAATTAAGAAAGCTCTTCCTAAAAATTCAAAGGACTCATCCTGTTCTTGCTGCTGCCCTGTCCACTCATAGGTATATCCCGGAGGTAGTGCTTCAAGATATTGGGCTAATACACCTTGGGCTTCCGCCAATACTGCGTTGGATTGGTAACCAGAGCGTACATCAGCGCTTACAGTAATCACGCGCTCAGATTCTTTGTGGCGAATGCCTCCAAACCCATCGCTTATCTCCCAGTTGGCAACTTCCGATAAAGGTATCTGGACGCCTTCATGAAATACCGTTAAATCGGATAACGTACTTAAATCGTCTCTGTACTCTTCAGCCAAACGAACCACAATTTCGTACTCTTCCTTGCCGTCCCGAAATTTAGAAGCTTCAACACCATTAATGGCTTGACGCACCGTCATACCAATCATGTTGGTATTAAGCTCATACAGTCCCGCCTTTTCTCGGTCAACCTCTACGCGTATTTCGGGTCTAGAGTCCGGTAAATCCGTTTCTAGGCCATCCATTTTCGCAAAGATCGAATCCGCTTCTAGAATACTGAGAACCGAGTTGGAGATACGAGTTAGTTCATCCATATCGGGACCCGAGATTTCCAAGTTGATTGGAGGTCCTGTAGGGGGGCCATCTTGCGGTTTTTCAACGGTAATCTTAGCACCGGCAATAATTCCATTCAAATCATTACGCATGTACTCCATAGCCTCAAAAATATCGCCTTGTCGTAACTCAAAGTCTACGAAGTTAATGGCTACTGTACCTTTATGGGTAGAATTACCACCACCTCCACTCGGATCACTTGAAATAGCCGCACCTGACACGGCTAAGATAGTATTGATATCACTGGCTTGAGGAATGTCTTTAACTCGCTCAGCTACCTTTTCAACCACAGAACGGGTAAACTCTACATCGGATCCAACCGGGGTTTCAATCTGAACATACACATCTCGCGGTGGAATATTTTCAGGGAAAAATTCAGTGCCCGGATTAAATACACCCAGGGTCACAAAACTCATTATAAGAACAAAAACTGCAATACCTACGGTCTTGCCTCTGTTGTTTAATGCCCATATCAATGAATTCTCATACCATTTAATAAGTACGTTAAGTCCCTCACCCTGCCACCATTTTCCAACCGGCTCCAAGACATAAGAGTTCAATAACCATAGTAATACTCCCAACACGATAAGCATCGTCCATGTCACGAAATTAGCGGCAAGAAGTATGAGTAGTACAAAAGCCAATACGCCATAAAGGATTTGCTTGCCTCGTTTGGTCAATTCCGCTTTTTGTTCATCATTATCGATGGTCATAAACAGCGCACAAATCACGGGATTGATAATAAGACCTACAAATAGTGAACTCATCAAGGTAATAATCAGGGTTTTAGGTAAATAGCCCATGAACTCTCCAACGGTTCCTGGCCAAAAAATCATAGGGGCAAATGCCGCTAGGGTTGTTGCCGTTCCAGCAATGATTGGACCTGCAACTTCACCTGTACCCTTTTTTGCGGCCTCAAAATTATCATAACCTTCTTCTAAGTACCGATATATATTCTCTACTACTACAATGGCATTATCTACCAACATCCCCAATGCGAGAATTAAGGAGAATAACACAATCATATTCATGGTTATTCCAAGTGCGCTTAAAATGATAAACGATAGAAACAT
>CAKZLH010000370.1 GCA_937125285.1 uncultured Balneolaceae bacterium
GATATTATAGCATTAAACCGATCAAGTGTAAACTCATTTTTTACATCCCACGAGCTTTTTACCAGATTGTCATAACCAAATTCAGACGTTTTGTTACCGTCTATTACAATTGCAAAAGCTTTCATGTCATTTTCCTAATACTGTATATCCTACGTTCCGGGTTTCCCTATCCAATATCTTCCAGTTATTTGAGATGGAAAAATCATAGAGAACATTGAAAAGAGCCTCGTTAGGTTTCCCGTGTAAAATACTGGTATCATGTGCAATGATGTAGTTATTAACATTTCCTCCATGAAGATCTAGCTCTTTTTTCATGTGTGCTGGATGATGAAGAGAGTCGATTAGTAGAATATCGGTATTATTAATACTTCCAAGAGAGGTCGAATCACATTCTTTTATTCCTAGGTGTATGTCATTCTTGTCGCAATATTCTTCGGCCAAAGGACGGAGAAAGGAGTTAAATTTTTTCATACTAATATCAACGAGGGTTATGCGTTCAGGTTTGCAGAGCATAGCGCACGCTGCGGTAGCACCCTGGTGAGTACCTAGTTCCATATAGGAATTGCAGTTCTTTATGTATTTTCGAATTGCATTATGGTGACCGCAATAATGCTCACCGTGGGATTCGGTCTGTTGTCTTACTATTTCTGAATAAAATTCTTCTAGTGTGTTAACGTTATTGAACTCAGCATTAATCATATTATATTTCCTTCATAAAACGCGGCTTGAGGATCTTAATTCTCTTTTCTTCAGATATCTTATTGGGGATGGTCTTATATAGTATAATGGAAATACTTCATCATGAATTAAAAGATCGTTTTGTAGCCATCCATTTGCTTTGCAATCCTCTATAAGAAATTGGCATGCGGCAGGCGTAATTATATAACCGGTATTTCCTGCCATATATTTCTTTCCGTGTGCATGGACGTAAAATATTCGGTGCATACCTTCCCCATTTTTTTCGAAGATTCTGTAATTATAGGGGGTTTTGTAATATTGCCAATTAAATAAAGTGCTGTCAGTTGTGATCTGAACCGCCATTTTAGAGTTAGGATCTATAGTTGGTAGATTGTAATCCGAAATACACTCGGTATCGTGTTCGACAATAGCAACAGGGGTCTCAATTTCAACGCACTTATTCCAAAGATCGTAATGGGAATAAAAGCAGCTTTTCTTACTGAGTATTAGATCTTCCTTAGCTGTTCCGGGTTTATGTTTAGTCCGATCTGAGGTTTTTATGCCGTATTTAGTTTCAAACTCCGAGATATTTCTAGGATTACACCCATCAAATAACTGCGGGTCCCATCCCGCTTTCCCACTAAAGCTCTGCAGGCATTTCTTAGAATTCTTAACTGATTCAGGATATATGGAATTATATATTATAAAGGTTTTCATATTAAAACCCGTAATCGAATAGGTCTATATCTTCTGCAAAATATTTTTCTATAATCTTTTTACTATTTTGATTAAATAAATCTCGATATAATAATAGGCTGTTGTCTGATCTATTAGAGTGAGGGATTTTTATATTCAATTCCTTCAGATCCCCCGATAAGGTTTCGAATCTACATATCTTGTCAAAATTTTGAACATTAGATATCCAAGTCATCTGGGAATGTCCTAGAGAAAACCAAGTGAAATCCCATGGCACGTCAATATATCTTTCCAACCAAGAATTAAAATCATCATTCATACACTCATATTCTCTCAAAAGATCTACTCTATCTTTACGTAGATTCTTAAAGGATCCGTCTAGGTTTTTTTCAATAAGCTTCTTACGAAAAAAGAACCAACTACAGGCTCTGTCCCAGGGGTTTCTTACTACGGTAAATTTAAAATACGACTCCAAATTTTCTAGGGATTGCTCACAATGAGAATATGTGGAATGGTAATTATTATTTTGGGTTATATCATTCTTTACTTCACGTACCGATGATAATCCTTTTCTAATAGATTTTCCCGCGGTCTTAGGAATATGAACAAATAGGATCCTATTATTTTGGGAATATACAGTCATAGATTACCTTGTAAAAATTATATTGTATTGTCCGCTTCTTTCCTGGTCTCTAGAGTCGATCTTAAATCCCTCCGACTCGAGGAAAGAAATAATCTTGCTGTCGGTGATTTGAGATTTCCAAAATTGCTTACTTTCTACTTCTATCTTTATAAGCTGCGTCTGTCTAAGGGTATCCTTAGCTCCCTGGAGAGATTCGTATCCAACACCTTCTACATCTATCCACATGCCAACGTTGCTAGATGGTGTGAGATCGACTATGTCATCCACCCTATAAACCTCAACTGGAACCTTCTCGTAGTAAGTAGTACTATCATTTCTCTCCATTAAAGAATTATTCTTTTTGGTCTTGGGGATAATTTTTCCTCTACTAGCGATCTGTACAAAGAAATCTGAAATTCCTTTATAATTTGATATTGCAAGATTCCTATAATCAACCCCTGAATGGGATAGGGTCTCACTAAACATATTATAATTATAAGGGTTCGCTTCAAATGCAATTACTTCGCATTCGCTCTTTATTGATTTTACCTTTACACTAGTCTCAGCATTGAATGCACCTAGTTCAAGAAAGACGTTAATGTCTTTTTCTAATATCAAATCGTAGAACCTATTATCAAGATCCTTTACACTTAAAATATTCATTAGATTCTCTATTCTATTATCAATCACAAGGTTTTCATTAATTCTTCTATATTTTCGCCTTTATTCGGAAGATGGTCTTTTAGGAAAAAGTGAACAAAGTGGGCTTCTTTGATCTTTTCATCCTGTACGCCTTTATACAAAGCGTTGAATCTCCAGTCGAGATTATGTATATTCATCTTTTCTTCACGAATCCATGTGTTCAACAGTGTCTGATCTGTTGACCATTTCCAAGGGCCAAGACCATCTACAAACGCCTTAAACCTCGGTCTGTTCAAAAACTGCTTTGGAGTTTCACCGTTTAGATACTTTTCAATCGATTTATTCATGACCATCATACCCATGTTCATAAACTCTGCACCTGAATCGTTCCACTTCCAATCAACATTCTTAATTGTGCTATATTGCATCTTGGAGTAGTTTGTGATCTTTGCCCTATATTGTTTTGTAATAGGCATATCTCTTTCTACTACTGCTCCGAAGTCGTATTCAGATGGTAGCTCATCAAAGATATTCGGCGCGTCAGGACAAATGTAGATATCCGCATCAATAATTGCTACCTGGTCGTAAGACTTCAGATAGGTAAATGCATTTTCTTTTTCATAGATCGGAAGATATCCGCCGTGCTTCTCGTATGATTCTCGACTACGATTTGTAACAAATGGGTCTGGTCGGATCATAAGAATCGGGGTTCGTTGAATTTCATGGTGAATATTGTGTAGCTTGCAATACTCTTTTACCGAAGCTACACAATGATCGTAAAGTTTATTCCTCTTACCGAGGTACACTTGATAGATTAGTCTTTTCATAATAAAGAGTCCGTAGTTTATTAATTTATTTGATATAATAGATCTGAAATATAGGATGTAAGGTATAAATTGTTGTTACCAAAATCCATTCCGGATAAACCCCCAGGGTTAGTGCCAAAAATAGATGTAGGATTCAAGGTATCGTATAGAGATAAAGTAGTTATATCACCCGGATTATCAAAGATCATCTGAACAATATTATCACCGCCGACTATCAAGAATAATTCTAGATCATTACGCATATATATGCTAGCGCCGGCGCTAATGGTATATCCTAAAGTAGTCATATCAAAGTATTTTAAATTATAGGAAGCAGTAGTTATATCAAACGGCGTATTCATATCATATTCATAAATATAATGCGTTTGATAATCAGTTGCATATATTTTAGTACCTGCGGAATTTACTGTCACTGAATTATGATACCCATTTGCCACTACCGTGGTGCTTTTCAGAGTCAATGATGTAATATCCCACGGAGTGGCGGTCGTCCATTGCCTCATCTCAGTAGTGATTCGAGGGGCAAATATATGGGCCCCATCATCGCTCCAATGAAATCCATATGAGTTGCTTGACAGTGCTGCCGTATTTCCCGTCGGGGTTGCAGTAGATATGTTCCACGGGGTGGAACAAAAATATTCCCTAAAAATATCGGAGTTTCCATTTAGGTAGAATTTTGTTCCATCGGGTTTAAATCGAATTCCCCTAGTAGTAGTATCATGGGTAGAAACATCTAAAGTATTATCTATTACACTATAACTCTGTAGATTAAGAAAGCTATTAAAAGTAATACTAAACTCACTCAATTCTGTTGCTAGGTTTACCCCATCACTTGCTTTAAAGGTAATGCTAAACGTGCCACCCGTGCTATCGTACTGTTGTATAGTTGCTGTATCTTTAGCAGTAATTGTAAAGACACTAGAATCATTTGTAATGTCAGCAAAATACTGTGCGCTATCGCTTGCTACGTAACTCCACTCAATAGGTAAATCTTCAGGATCAGTAGCACTCAATTGAATAATCAAAGGTGTACCCCCAGCGCTATCTAGCTGATAACTTGCTTCAGGCGTTCCACCACTATCAAAGCTTGGGCTTGTATTAATCAGTGCAATGCTAAACCATCCAGCCCCGGTCCACATATATACACGAGAAAAATTAGCAACATAAGCAGTATCACCAATATTGTTACCGCTTAAAGGTAATTCATCAACAGTATTATACAATTTTACAGCGCCATCTCGTTGTATGACGCCACCGACCGATACTGCCGATCCTAACGTTCTTGCTTTAGTTACCATTTTTATGCCTTGTCTATAAATTAAATTTCGGATTCATCACATATCTGTAAGCCAGATACTTAGTACGTTTTCATTGTCAATCCGGTATATCGAAGATTTATCATTGGTGGTGTCAGACCAGGATCCGACATTGGCAGTACCATACGATCCCGACCTATATCCAATATTCGAATGATAAGTAGTAGATCCGGACTTACCATCTGCTATATGCCATTCATCAACGTCGAGAGCTGCGTCTCGATAATTAAGGCTTATATCAAATTCACCTTTGCCCGCTTTAATCCAGCCTACACCGTATTCAGTAGTCGATTGGAATCCAGGACCGGTGCCCTTAAAATAATTTAATAATGCTGTTACGGTAGATGGTACATCGGTTCCGCTTAAATCTGCTATCGTTAAAGGGAGAACCGAATCTTGGTTGGCTCCTGTTGCTATAATCCCATTACCATTAACTGAAGATTTTGAAGTTATAGCAATATCCGTAGCATTAAATCCCGAGCCTAGCAATTTAATAGAATCAGTTTGGGTGTAATCAAGACCGCTATTTTCGGTGCTATTGTTATAGTTTTTTAGATAATAACGAGTACCGTCTCCTAATGTACCATCCCAACCCGAATTTGTACCGGATACCCAATTATTTACAGCCGTGTCAAAATTAGAATTAGAGCTAAAAAGTACTTCCACCCAACCTTTATTGTTGTATGAAGAATATCTTAAAGATACGGTTCCTACATTTGGAATATTAATAGGATAAATTCCATCAGAAACTCCTAAGTTATACATTTGTGTTAAAGATGTATAGGGGGTCCCTAATACCACAAATAAAGAATTCTGTGATGCTATATTAACGCCATCACTTGCTTTAAAAATTACATTAAAAGTGCCGCCTGTAGTATACCCATTACTATCAAGTTGAGACTGAGGCTTAGAGCTAAAAGTGAATATCGAGCTATCCTGCGTAATATCGGCGAGCAAATCAGCACTATCTCCTGCAATATAGCTATATTGAATTGGTATTTCTTCAGGATCAGTAGCACTCAATTGAATAATCAAAGGTGTACCCCCAGCGCTATCTAAAGTATAACTTGCTTCAGGTGCACCGCCACTATCAAAGCTCGGGCTTGTATTA
>CAKZLH010000371.1 GCA_937125285.1 uncultured Balneolaceae bacterium
TCGGGTACCTTCGTATTCAATTCCAATGAATCCATATTCGAAATTACAGGGGTCGAAAAGCAAGGTACCTTGCTTGAAAATACCTCCAATGTACTGTTCAATATTGGAACCAACACCCTTGCCTTTGCCAACACCTCAGCCATAACCGGTACGGGAACCTTGGTCTATCTGAAGGTGAAGGCGAAAAATGAGGCCAGCTATTTTCAGTATACCGATGTGTCCATTTCCGAGGCCACACTGAATGAAGGTGAGCCAGAAGTGAATGCCACAGGTGCCCGATGGACCATAAAGGGTATTCGGATTGAACCTCGAAGCCAGTATATATCCATCATTGAGGGAGATTCTCTGCAGTTTAACCTATCGGGATATATTGAGCCTCCGGTTAGTTGGTCGGTTACCGATACCACCATTGGGACGATTGATGAAACCGGAATGTTTCGTAGCAAGCGATACGGTTTGGTGCAAGTGAAGGCCGCCGATGGTCAAGGGCTTCGAGATTCAACCGCTTTTTTCCGGGTACAATCTTCGGTTATCAATGAGCTTGCGGTTACTATTCCCGATACATCGGTTCGCCAAACAAGGGATATCGCATTGCCGGTGTACGTTTCGGATGTTACCGGACTAGGGGTGCTTTCAACCGATTTACAGATCACCTACAATCCCAATTATGTGCAGTTTAATGGGGTAAGTTCGGAAGGCACCATGACCGAAGCTTGGGGCGCGCCTACTGTGCGGGTAGAATCGGGGGCTATTAATATCGCTTCGGCGGGTACGGACACTCTAGAAGGAGTTGGGACCCTCTATTTTTTAAATTTTTCGGTGAAAGACATCAATACCGGTAGTTTCAACCTGAATATAAACAGGGCGAATTTGAACGAAGACCTATCGGTGGCGACCAATAATGGGCGCTTCACAGTGTTGGCAAAGCCTGTTATTAACCTGAATATCCCAGATACTACTGTTAGCATTGGCGAGCGGCTTAATTTTGAGGTCTCCGGTGGCGAAGGTACCGCTCCTTACACTTGGGAAGTTGATGATTCGAGCATTGCTTCGATGGATGCAAACTCCGGATTATTTACCGGGTTGAACCGTGGGTATGCCTTGGTGAACGCCTTGGATGCGCAAAATTTTAAATCGGGATTGGTGAATGTGCGAGTCAATGATTTTGATGCCACCTTAGATTCTATTCAGATTAGTTATCCCGATAGCTTTACCGTAGCTCTGAGAACCTCGGGTGATTTAGCACCTTTTAATGTGCTCTCCTTTACTTCGGAGTTTAGCTACGATACGACCAAGCTCAAATTTTTGGGACTTGAAACGGACGGTACGCAAAGCGATGGAGCTTCCGCTGAGGCGACCCTGGGTGAGCAGCTCAAGATTGCGGTTGCGGGAACCTCTTATTTGGGGGGTACGGATCCTCTGGTATATGTACATTTTGCGCCAAAAGAAGCGGTACAGCATCTCGATGAAATCGCATTGTATTTGGACTATCTCACATTTGATGAACCAGGCCCTATGGTGCCCACTACCACTCCGCGAGATGGTGAGGTGAATATTATTCGAGTCGATCCGCCATTAACACCTGTTCTAAGTAGCCCTTTGGCAGGTGCGGTGAATCAAGATACGAGTTTGGTCTTGGACTGGGAGGCTTCTCAGGATGCCGCAGAGTATCAGGTGCAATTGGCGACGGATTCCTTGTTTAGTGGGTTGATGGTAGATTCGATGCTTACCGCTACCCAGCTATCCGTCGATGGGTTAGAATTCTTGACTACCTATTATTGGCGCGTTCGAGCTTCTAACTTAGGGGGTGAATCGGATTGGAGTGGATTCCGTAGGTTTACTACCATCATTGAAGCTCCTGCGGCTCCCACATTGGTAAGTCCCGAGGACAGTCTTACTCGTGTTCAAGCGCCTATAAGCTTTGTATGGAATGCTGCTGAACGAGCCGAAACGTATGGGTTTGAGCTATCTGCGGTTGAGGATTTTTCTACGCTCGTAGTTGAGGAAAGCGTATCGGATACCAGCCTTGAAGTTACGGACTTGGATCCGTTTACTCGCTACTACTGGAGGGTGCAATCGGTGAACGCGGGTGGCGAGAGTTCTTATTCTGTTTCACGAACCTTTGAAACAGCGGCTATTCCTGCGTCTGTGCCAGTGCTCTTGAGCCCTGCCAATGAGGCGGCGGACTTGGATACAGCCTTAACCCTGGTTTTCTCGAGCGCCCCTGGAGCGGTGAGCTACGAGTATCAGCTCTCTGACACCACGGACTTTAGCCGGCTTGTGGCTGACGGATCAGGCACCGATACCACGGCTGCAGTGAGCGGTCTGGACTACTTGACCAATTACTACTGGCGCGCCCGTGCGATAGGTGCGCAGGACACTTCGGACTGGAGCGCGGCTTTTAGCTTTGCCACGAAAATAGCAGCCCCAGCTGCGCCCTTGCTCTCTAGCCCCGAGGACGGAGCTGTCGGCCAGCCGCTGAGCCTAAACCTTGTGTGGGGTGCAGCGGACCGGGCGGCGAGTTACCTAGTAGAGCTGTCGGCGAGTAGCGACTTTAGTGAACCTTTAGTGCAGCAGACCACGGCCGACACCAGTTATTTTGTAAGTGGACTAGAGAACTTGACGAGCTATTTCTGGAGGGTTCAATCGGTGAACGCCACGGCCAGTAGCGCTTTTAGCGCGGCTTGGAGCTTTGAAACCAAAGCCTTGGATGCCAGCATCCCGGTGCTCTTGAGCCCGACCAATGAGGCGGCAGACTTGGACACGGCCTTAACCCTCGTCTTTTCGAGCGCCCCGGGAGCGGTGAGCTACCAGTATCAGCTCTCTGACACCACGGACTTTAGCCGGCTTGTGGCTGACGGATCAGGCACCGATACCACGGCTGCAGTGAGCGGTCTGGACTACTTGACCAATTACTACTGGCGAACTCGCGCGATTGGCGCGCAGGATACTTCGGACTGGAGCGCGGCCTTTAGCTTTGCTACGAAAACTAAAGAACTCCTTGCATTAACAGCCCCGATACAATTGTTGCCGACCAAAGACTCTACCGGTACGCCACGTGATCTTAGCTTTGTTTGGAGTAGTGTGAAAGGAGCCGACCGATACAATTTTGAACTGCGGCTCGATACCAATTCGGTTTTCTTAAGCAATACCACCAAGGACACGACGATTAGTTATCAGAACCTAATCAATGGAACAACTTTCTATTGGAGGGTACAATCTGCCGATTCAGCTACAGCGAGAGTATCGGACTGGTCAAGCTGGTTTGGATTTACGGTGGAGGAGGTTCAAAAATTCGGGCCTATTCGTTCTAAAGCATTTGCCACTCAGATTTTCAGTGAAGATTTTGAGCCAAAGAACATAGCAAAACTAGATACGATGTATGCCGATCCAGATGGATTGCCGCTCGAATTTGAGGTGGTAACTGGGCAGAACAAACCTCTAGTTAATGCTTCAATAGATTCGGCGAACGTACTCAATTTTACCTCCATACCCGATACCAACGGTATAGGACAGTTGGTACTTAAGGTCACCGATCAAGATGGGCTAAGTCTGAACGATACCCTAGACGTTGTGGTAGTGGCCGTAAATGATGCGCCCGTTCTCAGCCAAATACCCGACACGCTCAGCTTTCCAGCAGGGCAGCTGTTCGAGATTTACTTGGATAGTTTGGTATTTGATGTGGATGATGATTTCTCCGATCTAAAGATTGAGGCTAGTATCGATACCGCCGTTGTATTCCTCAGTTTTGATCCAAGTGCCAACAAAGTGTCCATACTTTCTCCAGCCTACGAAGGGTTGGCTCATGTGGATGTTCGTATCACCGATCCTGATGGGGAAGTGCTTGAGTTCACCATCGTGTTGGCCATTGGAATGGTTACCAGTAATGAGGACCTCACGGAAGAGCCCAAGTCTTTCACCTTACAACAAAATTATCCGAACCCTTTCAACCCGAGTACACATATACAGTATTCGTTGCCCGAGGCCACTCAAGTCCGACTCGAGGTCTTTAACAATGTGGGCCAGAAAGTGGCAACGCTTGTGAATGCTCGACAATCGGCAGGGGAGTACACCGTGCGATTCGATGCATCTGGAGTATCGAGCGGGATTTATCTGTACAAAATCACAACACCAGCCTTTTCACAAACCAAGAAAATGTTGCTGATTAAATAGGCTGGAAAATAGGTGCACAGAATTTGAATTGAGTACTGCTCATTATACTGACCTATATGGTTATGGTATCAATAAACCCCTTCAGGAATGGAGGGGTTTTTTTGTGTAAGGAATGCAGCTTATTTCACCAAGGTCATCTTTTGAATTTGGCTGAAACTGGCCGTCCGCAACTCATAAAAATAGACTCCAGAAGCCAGCTCATCTCCCCGAAAGGTGACCTGATGATGACCCGCAGGTTGCACTTGGTTCACCAGCTCCGAAATCAAACGGCCCGTGATATCATACACCAAGAGTTGAACCCTTTCCGAAGCAGCTATTCGATACGAAAGAGTCGTACTTGGGTTGAAAGGGTTCGGGTAATTAGGCAGCAACTCAAAATGGGGCACTTCTTCGATTTCAGAGGCTACTCCTAGGGGTTCTACCCGTAACCAAAAGCGATAATTCTCAGCAGCTTTGGCTTTCCACTGAACCGCTGGATGCTGCAAAGCAGCAAGGGGATTCTGCTTGGCCTGGGTAGAGTTCGCACTACTAAAGCGATACTCTTTTTGTTCTCGGAGGTCAATAATGGTTTGGTTTTCTACGTCTTCTAGAACTATTCGCAGCGAAGTAGGAACCTGATCCAGTCCCGACCATTCTAGGCTAAAATCCTGCTCGGGGCTCATATTTTGGAGCACGAGCGGGATACGAACGGTCTCCATTAGGTCGTAAGGAATGGATTCAACCGATTTGAATGCATCATTGTGGGCAAACGAAAGAATGGCGTATTGGGGGAGCAGGGGGGTAAGCTTTCCAAAATCGTAGGTGTCATAGTCCAGACTTGCATTTTCTCTAAGCGATAAGCGGATGGATTCGTCTCGGGTTGAAGCTGACCTGAGCACCATATTCACATCGGCCGCCGGTTGGTTAGCCATCATTTTGGAGAAGTATCCATTGTGTCGCCGTCGGGTCACCTTTCCACCGGCGGGAATGGTGATGGACGTCACATTCGCATCGGATGTTTGCACCCAAAAGGCCTGCCAAGAGGGGATAATATATCCAGCGGTATTGTTTCCTGCGTTGATAATCGTGCGATCAACAGCCGAGTAGGTACCCAATTCATCACTCCAGAAGGCAATATTGGCCTGAATGTCACCCCCGATTGCGCGAATGCTATCGGTCTCTAAATTCGTAGTGAAAGGATTGCCGACTAGAGTCCATAAATTCGAGGCTCCAGAATTTATGTTCAGCGTTACATCACTGGTAATTTGCGTGCCTTGGGCATCTAGATCGAGTGGTAAGGGTCGGCTACCATTTACTGAGTTGTTGAATACATAGACGGCAAGACCAGTTCCATTGGGGAGGGTAGTGGTCATGCTGGAGGGCACTTCAAACAGACCGGATTCATCATAGGTATATACATTGGGATTAGCATCCGAGTCATTTCCACCGGTGACGCCTTGGATGGCCACATCGTCGCTGATATCTGAAAGAGTGGGCTGATCATAAGGAATGGAAATGAGTCTCCATCCGGCATTCCCTCGAAGCTTACGTGTACTGGTGGGGCAGGTTCCCCAAGCCGGCTTGTTGGCTTCATCTAGGCTTGTGTTACTAGCGAAGCCATTTTCCGCCGTTGCAAATTGAGATACACACCAATTACTGAGGTCGAAGTTTAGTATAGTGTTGTCGAGCATATTATCCATGTTCTCGGCATTACTCACATTCCATCCAGAAATATCTTGATTGAAAAAACCGTTACCATTGAACATTGATCCAAAGGTAAATACAGCGCCCACATCCCATCCGCTGATATCTCCGTTAAAGTTGTTACTTTTGAACATATGATTCATTTGAGTCACCTGGCTTACGTCCCAATTGCTCAGGCTAAGACCGCTCAAGTCCGCTCCGTTATCTCGGAATAAACTGGCCATACTAGTAACTGAACTCACGTCCCAATTATTGATATCAGGGGCATAGAAGGCACTCCGAAACATGGAAAAGAGATTGGTTACCGAGCTTACATCCCAGGTCGAAATGTCGGGGGTAAGTCCGGGATATACCCCACTGCTATGACCAACTCGAAACAGATTGTTCAGGGCGGTCACTCCACTTATGCAACTTTGCTCGAGCTGAGTTTGGTTAAGAGAACCTCCCAAAATTTCGGCTTCGGAGCGTTTGGTGTAGGTGATCCCGTCAAGGGTACCCGTGTCACCAACCGCGGCATTCGTACACTTGACAATTCCATTGGAATAGAGTTCGAAATCTCCATCAGTTTCACTTACTGTTTGGGCTAAAAGAGAGCTGGATAGCGTAAAGGAAAGGGCGGTAAGCCATAGAAAAATGGCAATCAGGTGTTTTAGCATCGGTATAATAACTGTCTTTTTTAGCGCACTCAGATATGTGTGCTTCGATCTACTTCAGGTTCTGTTTTTTCAAAAGTTGAGAAAATTTAGGGCATTGAGCGCTATTCCTCAAATAATTTCCACCTTTCAATCCTTACTTAACTCCTCGATCATCCGAAGCACTTGCAGATCACCATACCCATAGATGGCTTCACGGCGACAAAACTCCTGAAACACCGCTCCAAATTTCGGGGATTCGTTATGCTCGGCTTCCCATTCGGCAATAATGGTTTTTAGGCTTTCCATCGGGCGCCCTAAGCTGCCCTCAGTTGGCTGCCGATCTAAGTGAGCTTGTACAGCATCCGAAACAAAAGGAAACCAGCTGCTTAAGCGTTGGGCAATTTCCACCAAACTACTTGAATCTTCTCGGGCGTAGCATTCCCAAAGCTCGGCGAAGAGCGAAAGTTGCTCGGGCGTGAGGCGGTGGCGCTGTTCAAAAGCTTCATAAAGTTCATTAGCACCTAGGGCGTTAAAGCTGTAAGGACTGCGGGGGCCTGGTTCGACAAGAAAGACATGTGGTTCTTCTACATACTCACGTAATAACCATGCCACAAACCACAGGTTTACCTGGCAGAAAAGGTCGCGTTCGAACCACAGACAAATGACCGATTTTTTTGGAATCTGTCTCATTTTATCAAACTCTAAGCCACTTATCTCCTGATAGCGTCCATCGGGTAGTTCGGAGTCGAGTTCGGCTATAAATTGACTACGCTTTTTATAAAAGACCCTTAGATCGTTAAGCGAATCAGACACGGGCCCATCCATTAAGCATTCGCGCACAATGAGGAGCTCCCCGGGTATTTGGCCCGCTAGGAGCCCCTCTAGCACGTGCTTTAAACCATCGCCATTGAGTATTTGAATAATCGCCCTATTGTACAGGTAGCATAGTGCAGGTCTGTTAGTTCCTTGGCACTGCGCGCGGACTATTCCTCGCCGGTATTCAAATGGTTTTTCCTCATCAGGGCCGATTCCTTCGAATTCATCCAAGAATTGCAGAAGTTGGTTCGAATCCCCATGTATATAATAGAGTTCGCCCCTAACCATTCCTTTCATATTTTTTTCAAAAAAAACAGCAGGATATTCTCCGAGGTCAAAAACAGCCCCAGGGATACTTGCAGGGCCGATTAGAGTCGCATGTTTACGAAGCATTTGAGCGGCTTCGTTGTCATATTTCGACTGAAGTAGGCCATAAACAAAAATATTTTGGGGATTCATGAGAGCGAAGAATTAGTCATAGTTCGGGACCATACAAAGTCTGATTACCTGTAAGTTTTGTTACCCTCAGAACTCATATAAATAGTCATAAACTATAATTCGGATTATTTCCGAACTTTTGTATATTATATGAGGCTGCTTAACAAAAAATTACTCATCAAGTTAAAGAATAAAAAGAAAGGTAATAAGTCTCTATTAGTCGCAATTGATACATTCATAGGTGATGTCACATTGAATTTATTTTCAAACCCATTAGACCTTACATCAATTCGAAAAGATGCTGATAATGTACACAGTGATGGCTTTTACTTTTTTGATATTGATACTTACAGATTATTGGTTTTGATAGAATTCAAAACCTCTGATGCAACTATTGTTTGGGTAGGTAGCCATGCTGAATATGAACAAACGTTTAAAAACAATAAAAAAACCATTCATAGGTGGTTGAAGAATAGAGAATGGATTTAATTGAAAATGAAATGATACAAGATTCAGTTCAGGAGATAGAACAGCTAGGATTACAAACGGAATTGGACTATGAACGGGCATTAGTCATAGAGCGTAAACTTCGGGTTATGGCTAAAGAAAATTCAAAATATGCTCAGCTAAGACAGCGTCTACGAAGTTGCATATCGGCGTATGAAGATCAGCACTGGCACCTGAACCAAGAAGTAGATGATGAAAAAATAAACAGAAGTAATCGTGCAGAGCTTATAGCTGAACAGGAGCGTGAATTTGTTCAACAACGAAAGAAAAAAATTAGAGTAGCACTAGCTAAATACAAATTAAACCAAAAAGATTTAGCTGTATTACTAGGTCATAAAAGTAAAACTTACATTTCGGAACTAGTCAATGGTGTTTGTCCATTCACATTAAGAGATCTTACCATTATCCACTATGTTCTAGGTTTATCTTGGGAAGAACTAATTCCCAATTTTTTAAATGAGAAGGATTTAAAGATGTTGCGCCAGAGTATAGAATCCCTTAATAATGAATATTTACTAAATCAATTTATTGATTCTCTGTCATAATTCGGGACCATACAAAGTAAAACCCCTAACCGGGATGCTACCCAATCTTACACAAAATTAGGAAATTTCAATTCATCCTTCATTTCGGTATGAAATATTGCGGTCGTCGAGCTTGCGTGAGGCGGAATAAGCCAAGTCCAATCTCCAGTCACCTCTCGCCCCGCGGCTTCTTCCTGATCCATAAATTTCATGAACTGATCCACCGCAGAATGTCGATCGACCATGGTAGCTTGAGCAGCTTCAAAAGAGTAATAAACAGCCTCATTCAGAACGGTTAGAGCTTTTTCTTTCCAAAAAGGAGAGGATCTATCGAGTTCAAGGTAGTCTGCAATCAAAGGCAGGGTATTATAGCGATGTTCATCCCCGAAATTTCGGGTTGAAATTTCATCGAGCATATACCACCCATTGAAAGGAGCTGCAGGATAAACAATGCCGCCAATACGAATACTCATAAATGAAATCACCGGTAGTTTATACCATCGAAGACCCAACTCACCGAACCAATCGAATTCCGGATGGCTAATAGCCACCTCTGATACCAAGTGAGCCGGGATTTGATACCATTGATCGGGCCCATCATTAACCGAATACACCACTGGGAGAAGATCAAAATTCCCACCCTTTCCTTTCCACCCTAAGGATTCACAATACTGGGTAAATTCCACATTTTTCGGATCTCCCAACACTTGGTCGCCCACCGAATATCCGGCATACATAAGTAGGGTGTAGTTTTTAATCTTAAAAGGAGCCACCCCGTTGGAAGCTATTGGGGGAAAGATAGAGATAGTAGACCTAATTTTGGTTCGGGTTTCGGCCACCTCGAGATGATGTCCCAGTGCCTCTTCAAATTCCTGAACCGAAGCAACTTTCCGGGCGTCTATCGTTTTTAGGGTCTTCCAAAACAATCGCCCAATACATCGATTACTATTTCGCCACGCTAACTTAGCCCCATAGGAAAGCTCATCAAAGGTGTGCGTGTAGCTACCTGTATTCTCGATCTCTGTTTCAATTTTTTGCCAACGTTTATAGGCTCCATCGAGCTGATTTTCAGAATAATAATCGTTGATAAAGGCACGCGCCTCTCGCAACATCTCTTCTTTAGTACTTCTCATGTTGAATAGTATTGGATCTTGACAAAGCGATCGCCAAAGCGACAGCCAAACGACAACCTTGGCAGGAATTCTTCTCGTATCGTCACTCTCTACGTGTAAAGGTACGGAATTTAAGAACCTTGAATTTACCGGAAATTCTACAAAGCCCTACGAACAAATCGCAAAAATACCCCAAAAAACACGACAAAACCTGCAAAAAACACGACAAAACCTGCAAAAAACACCCACACTATGCCATAATTTGGCACACTTACTCCTTACATTCATATATCGCTGATTTAATGGCAACTTGTTGAGCGATTCACAAATGCAACTAAAGCGCTGAACGATAGAAAATCCCGGTGTATCGTCTCGCCCGCCTCAACAAACCGGGATCCAATGGAGTTTATTATGAACACCAACGACGCTTTTGGGGCCAACCCATCCAACGCGAACACTCACACCCTCACTATCCAGACCCTTCGTGGCACTAGGCTCGAAATCCCTTACGATGCACTTTCGCGAGAAAACCTACCCGAGGGCTTTCAATTTCCGGATAATGATCCTATCGATCACGAGAAAACCGACCATTCCGAACTCAATGGTGATGACGTTACCCACCTAAAAGATGCCGACCAAGTGAGGTGGGATTTACCCGTTTCTCCCCCAGAGTTCATACAGGCTATTTTCGATCGCCCCGAAATTATCCTTGAAAATCCCTACTACTATCTCTACCGGTCAAACTACTTCCGGTCCGATCTCATATATGTGGGAAGTACCAATTATGTAGCCCTTGGCCCTCTACTTGAGAGCTGCCTGCATACGGGTTCGCTGGCCGTACAAGTCCCGGACAAGCGATATCTGAATGAAGACCAGGAGCATCCAATGGGGACTTTTTACCTGCTTAATGCGGGTGGATCGCCGCTATCTGGAATGCATTCGGCGATGACCTATGATCCCAAGGAAAGGATCTTACTCGGTTTTTCTTCAGGGCGAGGAATCTTCCAACTACCTGGTAGCTTGTATAAATGGACCCTCAAATTCAAAACCCTAAACGATCAATTCCCTTGGAAGCTGCGGAACCAACCGGCCATTGAATACCGGATGCTCTCCGATCTCGGGCTCAATTAGTCTTATTTTCTCTCGGGTTGAAAGGGTGCCCCTCATGCACCCTTACTTAAATTTCTCATCCATATCGAGTAAAACCTGATCCAACTATTTGCGGTAGACTTCTAAATGTTTATTTGTCAGTCCTTTTATTAAATCTTCTTTGTAATCTAATTCCTGAGTGGTTCTAAAAGCTCCTCGTAAAGCTGTAGTTATTGGTGTTTCATACTCGTATGAAGGCGCATCCTGTCCAATAATCCTTAAATAATTTTCAACGATGTCCGATAAGCTTCTATTCCGCTCTTTGGCATATTTTTTTGCATTATTAATGACGGATTGCTCTATGGTAAGGGTTAGCTTTTTATTCATAATTTGAAATTAAATACTCATTAATGATGGATACTCTTTCAGTCAATTAGATCAACATTATTGCCTAGCTCGAACGATAATAAAGCTCCAATCCAGAGGTTAAAAACACCAGCGGTGCATTCCAATTAATGGCCGTTTCATTGGTGCTTTAGACCCAACTGTAAGAAAGTAAAGATTAATATTCTTGGGTTAAGACTGATGTTGGAATTTTTAAGGTTGCATTCAGTTTACGGATCATGGCAAGGTTAAGCTTCCGTTTCCGACTCAAAACCTCACTCACTCTACTTTTGTATCCTATAATCTCAGCGAGATCTTTCTGTTTTAAACCTAGTTGATCCATTCTGAAAAGTATGGCTTCAATAGGATCTGGTTGTTCTATAGGGAAGTGTTCATGTTCATACTTCTCTATTAGTAATGAAAGTATCTCTAATTCATCACCTTCATCAGTATTCGGCTCTGCATTAAAAATTTGTTCTAATCTTTGGATTGCTTTGTCGTAATCTTGTTCATTTTTTATTGGTCTAATCATAACCTTCAAATCGTATTAGCATTTATTTTGTCATATTCAGCATGAGTACCTACGAATCTAATCCAGCATAAATAATTATCGGTATGCTTTTCCCAAAAAAGCCTGAGTGTACGCTTAGAAATAACCCTCATTCTCCTTTAATATACCAAAAAGTTACCGAAATGGTAACTTTTAAAATGTTAATACCAAACAGGTTTTAACTAAACCCTAGTATAAAGAGTCCGCAGATGGTTAATCATTACATACAACCCCTGACTGACCCTCACGAACATCTCACAAACCCAAACTCACGCACCCTTACTTCTCCAACACTCCCGCCAACACCTCATAATACCGCGAGGCGATAAACTCGGCCCCCGCCACATTATAGTGAACATCATCGGCCAGCAACTCATCACTAAAACCGGTATGCATATCAACGGCAATCACCCGCGAAGACTCCGTGCTCATGGACTCCGCCATATCGGCCACCTCATTCTGCATAGCCACAAAATACTGGCTCAGCTCATCGTTCATAATATCCGAATGACCCGGCGCCATCTGCTCTATTAAAATAGTCACCTCCGGATTCTCGGCCTGAAGCACCTCTACTATCTCCCGCACATTCTCAACCGCCGCCGCATACTCCAACCCCTGCAAGGCATCATTGCCTCCGGGCGAACTAAACAAGACAATATCCGGCGCACCCGTTCGCTCCAACCAACCCCGCAATCGATACAAAATAGCCCCCGAGGTCCATCCACCACGCCCCTCATGATCCGGGTCAAACTCCAAGCCCATGAAGTCTTGGTAGCTGGCCTGGTCCTGCATGGTCCCAATAAAATCAAACTCCCAATCCTGCTCTACCAAATCCTTCCAAAGCTCGTACCGAAAACTCTCATACTCGGGCCTATCTCCCTGAACCCGCGACGCCCCCAAAGGCAATATCTTATTAATGGACGTACTTTTCTCAATCGCGTTTGTGGGCGTGTCCTGCCCTGAACAAGCCACAGCACCCACCAATAGGGCCGTAGTTATTGTTACCCATGTCAAGGATCTAAAAAAATGCATAACCAGTGTTTATTTTCTCTCGGGTTGATGTGGACCTGAAGCCCCGCTAAAGGGTAAACCTAAAAAAATGGAAGGGTAGTTCAATTGATCAATAGTCATTTTTAGTGATATACCTGAACATATTTGGCTCTACTGCTTGATCTAAATGAAAGGTCATTTTTACAATAGAAACAGGTTTCTCTTCACCAATAGTTGTTTCAGTAAATGTGTCTGGTTTTGGCGTAACATCCCCCATATAATAAAAGTCATCCCCTTCTGCATTCTCTTTCTTTATAAACAATGGTAATCGAATACCTCTTGATGTCGCTTCCTGAAATCTTACTACGTCTGGACTGGTTAACTTTCTCTTGGATTTTGACATATAGATAATCGTGGACATATCGATGAACCCATCCTCATATTTAGTAGTATCAGATATATCTTCTTCCTTATGATAGTTTACAAAAATAGGGCAGTTTCTATCTTCAGGATGAAACATATAACCCCCAACATTCTGAGCTAAAGGTTGTTTATCCCAGTTCAAAACTCTAAATACATCCTTTCTGCTATATTTCCGATACATAATAAACCCTTCGTTATAGTCCACTTTATCATAACCTTCGGAATATTTATAGATGCTGTAATTAGTATTATCAAGCAGATAATTTCTAAGCACTTCGTTTGTTAACGCTTTTGATAAATGAGTGCCAAGATTAACTACATTATTTTTCAATTCGACAACATTAAAGCCATAGATTTCAGCAACAGTTTTTAGCTTTTTATCGTGATTCTCTGTTACAAAATTTAGTTTTAAGTTATTGATCACAGATTCAAAAGTTTCGATATCTAAGGTATAGCCAAACCGATTCTCCAATTCACTATTTACTTGATCAAACGATGTTTCATTGAACTCAATTAACTGTGATAGTACAATACTCTCGGCTACTCGTTTAGCATTATTGATTTCTTTAGAAAAATACTTTAGCAATAGTAAATCATCTCCTGTGATTAGAGAAAATAGCTCAGGTTCATTTTTTGCTGCAAACTCAAAGAATGAAGAATTAGAGTAACTAACGTAGTGGAATGGGTCTCTAGAGCCATGCTCTATAAAATCCATCATCATTGGTTGTCTACCTAATTTGAATTTTAGTAAGTCATAATCTTTGATGAGGTCCCTTTTGATCTGCATGTTCGCAGCATCAATAGATTCATAGATTTTGGCCTTTGTAACAGCATCGAAATTGATAGTAGAGGCTCCTGGTATTAATCGGGATCCTTCTGAAATAATTTTTCTAAGGGTATCCTTATTGTATGATTTATCGCCATATAGAGCTATTGGTACCAGATAATTATTTTGATAATTACCAATGAAATCAATGACTGTTAAATATTTTTTATCCTTCGACTTCCTTAAACCACGTCCTAGTTGTTGAATGAATATTATTGCTGAATTCGTGGGCCTAAGCATCAAAATTTGATTAATCTTAGGGATATCTATTCCTTCATTAAAAATATCAACAGTAAAAATATAATCGAGACGGGATTCACCATCCGATTCAATCAATTCAATAGCTGCTTTACGTTCATTTTCAGAATTGTCACCCGTTAATGCAACGGACCGATAGCCTCGAGAATTAAATGCATCTGAAAGAGCTTTACACTCTTCTTTTCGAGAACAAAAAACCAAACCTCGAATTACCCCATTATCAGTTCCATATCGTTTAGAGGTAGAGATTATGTGGTTAATTCGCTCGTCTGCTTCTAAGAATCTAAACTCACTATTATCATCAATAATTTTTCCATCTACTGTGATATCCTGTACTCCGTAATAATGAAATTCTGATAGCATTTCCTCTTCCATTGCTCTATGAAGTCTAATTTCATAGGCTATATTGTGGTCAAATAAGGAAAAAATATCCAGGCCATCTGTACGCTCTGGAGTAGCAGTCATTCCTAATAAAAACTTAGGTGTAAAATAATCGATGACTTTTGAATATGTGTCTGCACCAGCACGATGAGTTTCATCAATAATAATGTAATCAAATGAATCTCGATCAAATTGCTCTAGATGATTCTCACGGCTCATGGTTTGAATAGTAGAAAAGAGAAAATTTGAGTCAGATTCCCGAATATTTCCGCTATATAATCCATAGGTATAATTATCGCCTAGGACTTCTTGAAAACTATTTAGAGCTTTCTCAGCAATTGTTCGTCTATGAACTAAAAAGAGGCATTTTTTCGGTCTTAAGCTAGCAACATCGAAAGCTGATAAATATGTTTTACCTGTTCCAGTTGCTGATATTAATAATGCTTTGGTTGCTCCATTCTCTCTTAATTCTGCTAAATTTTTAAGCGCTTCTGTCTGCATTGAGTTTGGTGAAATCCTTACTCTCTCAGTAACATTAGAAGGCATCAATTCCCGACTAAGATTTCTAATACCTTCGTAGACTTTTGAATAGGAATAAATCCACTCATGGGTAATTGGAGTAGCATTAGAAAACTCAGATTTAAACTCAGACAAAGCTTTCTGCATTAAATAGCTATCTCTTTGAGCAGAAATTTTAAGGTTCCATTCCTTATTTATTGTGAGCGCTGAAGAAGTCAAGTTAGAGCTTCCAATGATCATATTATAGGTATCTGCTCTTCGGAATAAATACCCTTTAGCGTGATAATTACCCGTTTCAACGACTCTAAGATCAACTTCAGGGAAATTATTTAGTAATCGTTCTAAGGCTAAGGGTTGAGTAAAATTGAGATAGTTTGATACAACAATTTTCCCTTTAACCTTTTTTTGAGAAAGTAACTCAAGAGAACTCATAAGTGTTGCTAAACCAGAAGTGGTTAGGAAAGCAACTGAAAACCAAAACTCATCACATACTTTGAGTTCATGGAGGATAGTTGTTAATACTTTTTGATTCTTTCGTTTATCATTGATTAAAAACTCAGGCAATAAGTCTAAACGAGAGTCAAAGTGATTTGAAATATAGCCTTTAAGTAAACTCTGTTGAAATTCCTGTGGAATCATCTTTAAGACTCTTCAGTGAGAAATTTAACAATTGGTATATCGGCCTCGGCCCAATCTAGATTTATAAGGTCGTGTTTGCTTAGCCATTTTGCATCGTTATGTGCATGTAGTTCGAAGTCCTGACGGTTAGTCACTACATAGAAGCAATACATAATTAGTTTAAAATCAGGATAGGTATGCTGGACAGTAAGTGCAAAACTCGGTGAACTTATATCCATATTAAGTTCCTCCTTAATTTCACGAATTAAGCCGACTTCTTTTGATTCACCTTCTTCTAATTTACCCCCAGGAAATTCCCATTTTTCGGAGAGGTATTGCAATTTATTATCTTTTCGCTGACAACAGAGTATTTTATTCTGATGTTGTATGATTGCGGCGACAACTTCGATTTCCTTCATATGCAGATATCAACTTTAATTATGATAACATACAATATTAAAACACTGACTTCATATAAAAAATCGAAGAAATTTAGTGTGATGCTACCCTGCTGCCCAACCAATACTCACCACAAAAAGTCGTTGATAGCTTGATTCAAGGCCTATACTAAAATACTTACCCGATTTTTGACTAATTGGGAACCTTTGTCTTATTCCAAGCCCAATATTTAGAATAATTTCATCATCGTAGGTAATAAAGTAATCGCCATCAACATCCAATATTCTAAGCTCGTCGAAACGCTGTTGTAATGTATTCTTCCATCCAATCCCTACAAGTACATAGGGTAGGGTTAATGATTCGAATAATTCCCCATACTTCAATTCGAGTAGGTGCCTATTAGTATGCTCTGATCGTATATCCTCTGGGAAAGTAATATAGCTGACAGTTTCTGTATAGTTCTCACCATATGGGATTACTCCACTAAATGAATATCCAAAACCTATGTAGGTGCCGCTATTAGAGTATCCTGCGTCAATGCCAATCCCATTAAGTCCCGTTAGATGAACATCAATAACACTGAATTGTGCCTTTATAGTAATAGAATGTACTCCAATTATAAAGAGTACTAGACCTACATATTTCTTAATCTTAATCATGAATCCGCATTCAATAGAAGAGATTCTATATAGTTGTCAAACTGTATGATGGACTTGTTTAAAGCATCCTCAAGCAATACAGCACGTTGTTGCATAGGATTTGATTGGGAATATGTAGTTGTAATTCCTCCATAGGTGACTGTTTGTGACTCATTATATTCGGAGGCGCTCGCTTTGAAAATATTTTCATACACATCACCTTTATAGGTGATTTTAACATAGATTTCCGCTTCTGCCGACTGATTAAATTTTGTATTACCAGTTAACATTTGTGCCCCTATAGAATTTGCACTTGAAGTTTTAAGGTAGAGCCGGTTTAAAGTTACCTCTGCGAATAAAGTATCCTTAGAGAAATTATTATACTTCGAGCCAAAGTATTCACCCCATATGTTGTTAAATGCTGTTTTTGAGTTGTATTCATAATACATTGAGCTAGATTCGGTGCCATTTAACAAGACAGAAATAGTTTGAATGGGGCCGTTATCTACATTGGAGGTAAGTTTTGGTTCAATTTTTAAATTTTTATTATCGGCAAGTAAAAGCGTTTGATCACTCAAATTTGCCTGCATCGGAATCATGGTTGAACATGCAGTAGTAAAAGCAAGTAAGAATAAGGTTAAGATAGTTAGCGTAGAATTTTTCATAAGAATACCATTGGAATTAATGATGTAGTGATTTCATCAATCTTTTTTTGATGAAATCTTGTAGAATGACTCAATAACCAAATCTAAATTCTTGCTCTGCCATATCTTGGCATACACGATAACGAAACTAGAATTATGCTAGATCTTAAGGAATACATCGAATCAAAAATGAGGATGTCGCATATCTATCAGCCTGTGATGATAAAGACTCTTCTCATGAACAATGGTCGCGCCAGTAAAACGACCATTGCAAGAAGTTTACTTTCCTACGATATCTCACAATTGGAGTATTATGAAAAAGTGACCAATAATATGGTGGGGAAAGTACTTCGTAAAAATGGTGTAGTCCAAAAAGTAAAAGACGACTATTCATTAAATAGTTATGAATTGCTAGAAGCAGGAGAGATAGTTGAACTTATTCAGCTATGTGAACAAAAGATTGAAGCATACATTGAAAAGAGAGGGGCAGATATTTGGGCGCATCGGCGAAAAAATCGGAAGGCTGTATCGGGTTCTGTTCGCTATGAGGTTTTAAAAAGAGCAAAAGGAAGATGCGAGCTTTGCGGGATATCAAAAGAGGAGAAGGCTCTTGAAGTCGATCATATTGTTCCTAAGAATTTTGGAGGTGCGGATTCTATAGATAATTATCAGGCACTTTGTTATACCTGCAATGCAAATAAGCGTGATACCGATGACACTGACTTTAGAAATTTGAATGCCATGTATAATCACAGGGAGAAGGATTGCGTGTTTTGCCAAAAATCTACCAAAAGTATTATTGGTGAAAATGAACTAGCGATGGTGTTACTCGATCAATACCCAGTAACTGAAGGTCATTCATTGATTGTGCCGAAGCGTCATTCTGCCGATTATTTTGAACTCAGTTCGCCTGAGCTAAACGCAATGCACCGATTAGTACATGACCAAAAAATGAAATTGCTTTCTGCTGATAATACAATCGAAGGATTTAATATTGGGTTTAATAGTGGTTCGATAGCAGGACAGACGGTGTTTCATTGTCATATGCACTTGATACCGAGGCGACAAGGAGATGTATCAAATCCTAGAGGAGGCATCAGAAATATTATTCCTGGTAAGGGAGACTATTAGAGTTAATTAGGAATTAAATTAGAAATAGCTTCTTTTCTCGCATAGCAACTCGCAACTTAACCCGCATTTTTTAGCTTTTATTATTAATATTTAATATCGATATTAACTTGGTTTATATGAATTTAGGTCTCTTTAATTAACCCGCAACTTAACCCGCAAATTAACCCGTATGTACGATCATCCCTCACAGATGGAGCCACTATTTCCAAAGGTTGATAAATCTCTGGTCGATCTTGCTATGGAGGTGTATAGAGAAGGAGCAGAGCTTGGTGGGTTAGTGAATCCTATTACTAGAAATCGGATATCAGAATTACTGAGGCATATTAATAGTTATTATTCAAATCGAATAGAAGGAGAGCATACAAACCCTGTAGATATCGAGCGAGCGGTACGTCAGGAGTACAGTGCAGATACAAAAAAGAAGCGGCTTCAACAGTTAAGCGTAGCTCACATCAAGGTACAAAAGCTGATTGATGAACGTTTGGAAACAGAGCCTGATTTAGAAGTATGCTCCAAGGACTTTTTGTGCTGGATACACGGAGAATTTTATAATCGGGTACCAGATAGCTTTCTTAAAATTCCTCATCCAGATAAGGATGAAATCATTACTATGGTGCCGGGTAAAATTAGGGAAGATGATGTGAAAGTTGGTAATCATATAGCACCAGAATATGGGGCTCTAGATAGGTTTTTAGACTATTTTCAAAATAAATATAGTCCCACTAAACTTTCGGGACACACTCTTTTACTAGCAGCAGCGGCAAGTCACCATAGATTAGTATGGATTCATCCATTCTTAGATGGGAATGGTAGAGTAAGTCGATTATTTACTTACGCTTATTTACGTAAAACAAAATTAGAGTCCTATGGGTTGTGGACACTTTCGAGGGGATTGGCAAGAAAGGATGAGGATTATAAAAACATGCTGGCTTACGCAGATAGTTCTCGAAAAGGTGATTTTGATGGTAGAGGTAACTTATCTGAAAAAGCACTTTCAGAATTCTGCAATTTCTTCTTTGAAGTAGCATTAGATCAGGTAAAATTCATGAAAGAACTATTGAGGTTGGATGGTCTAAGAGAACGAATTATTGGATATGTGAATCTTAGATCCCAAAATATGATAACTGACGAGAAAGAGTTGAGAATTGAGGCCAAATATGTATTAACTGAAGTAATGATGCGTGGTGAGATAACCAGAGGGGAAGTACAACATTTGATAGGTTTAGGTGAGCGTACGGCATCAAAACTTATTAGTAAGCTTTTAGAAGAAGAATTGGTCAGTTCAGAGTCTCACCGCTCTCCCCTAAGATTTAATATTCCGCCTAAAGTAGTAGGGTATTACTTTCCAAAGCTTTATCCAGAGGGCACAATCTAGGATTCACTTCATGTATGAAAACGAACTCGAACTATATCGGGTCAAAGACATCGTCCTTAACGAGCCCTTCCTGCTCCGTTTAGTAGGCCTGTCGAACATTGTTCTAGTAACCAGCGATCGATCAACGCCTGTATTCGTGGTTGAACGGGATTACGAATAGGGGGGCTGATGGGTGTGCTCTGAAGCTCTATTGCTGTTTCTAATCAATTCAATTGAAGTTATTGCGGTCCACCCGAAAACAATTCCAAATACAATTCTATGAGTAACGGGCATAGACCACAGCCCCATGGCGGAACCAATCATCGCTGCGGCCAAAAGAACTGCGGTGAAATTTGCCCGCTTTCTTATACTGTTATTTAGCTTAGAATTATAACCAAGTCTGGAAAGGCCAAAAAACCAAAAAGCTAATCCAAGTGTGATAGCAACTATATGAGCCTTTGATAGAGGTGAATCGGATACAACCAAATCTACAGGTAGGGCAGTAAAAGCAAAACCAAGACCAAACAGGGACAGCAGAATAGAAAGCATTCTGTCATTCAGTAACCTGCCATAATAAAAACCAAAGATCGAAAGCAGAAACCCAACCCCCACAAATCCAAACAAATTAAATAAAAAAGCGTTTGGCTCGCCCTTAGCTCCCAGCGTACTTATATAGTCTTCCCAAAAATTAAAATCTGCATTCAGGAGACTAAAAATTAGCAACACGAGTATGATCGCAACTACGGACATTAGCCCCAAGAGCCCGACACTTTTTTCACTGATGTTCATT
>CAKZLH010000372.1 GCA_937125285.1 uncultured Balneolaceae bacterium
TACACCTGGTATCCAAGGCTTTAAAAGTTAAAGCAATTCGATATTCAGGTTCTGTAGAACGTATAAAAAAGGTCGCCGTTTGTGGCGGATCTGGTAGCATGCTTACGCAAGAAGCTATTGCATCAGGAGCACAGGCATTTGTAACGTCCGACATTAAATATCATGATTATTTCTTGGAAAAAGAGGATTTCATGCTGTTAGATGTGGGACACTATGAAAGCGAGTTTCCTATAGTGGAAGCGTTGAAAAATGAGGTAAGTGAGGCTTTTGAATCAATTGAAGTCTTGATGACCCAACGCGTAACCAATCCCATGAACGTATATTTGTCCGACCAAGAATTAAAAACCACTCAACCACCCGAATAAGATACATGAAAGAAGTACTGCAGCAACTCGCTAATCTACAGTATATCGATAGCCGAATCGATGAATTAAAACAACTCCGTGGTGATCTACCAGAAGACATTATGGATGTAGAAACCGATATTGCGCGATTAGAAGCCAAGCAAGCCAAACTCGAA
Organism: uncultured Balneolaceae bacterium; assembly: GCA_937125285.1. Classification (GTDB taxonomy): domain Bacteria; phylum Bacteroidota; class Rhodothermia; order Balneolales; family Balneolaceae; genus UBA1275. The sequence goes on from CAKZLH010000372.1 coordinate 521, forward strand.
CAAGAGGACAAGGATTTGTCGGTAGAATTGAATCAGCTCGAATTGGATATTACAAGCTCTACAGAAAAGGCCGCAAAATACGAAGAACAACAATTATCGGTACGAAACAACCGTGAATACGATGCCCTTACCAAAGAGATAGAAGTTCAAAAACAAGTGGTAGAAAAAGCTCATATTCGAATCGAACAAGCGGCTAAACGTAAGGAAATGGTAGCCCCTGAAAAAGCTGAAATAGACGCTAAGCTCGAAGAGGTTCAAGCTAAGTTGGCTGAAATGAAAACCAATTTAGATTCCGTAATGAGTAGCACCGAAGAAGAGGAAACCATGCTCTTAGAAAAACGTGATGAGGTTGTAAAAAATATAGATCAGCGTTATTTACGCAACTACAATCGCTTACGTGATGGCCTTACCAATGGAATCGCAGTTGTGGCTATGGATCGAGGAGCCGCTTTTGGAATGACTCTTCCTCCTCAAACCCAGGTTGAAGTTCGCAGAATGAACAAAATCATTTTCGATGAAAGCAGCGGTAGAATAGTGATTGATAAAAGCTTCTTTGATAAAGCTAAAGAACAGTTAAGCTTCTGATTTCATAAAAATCACCGTATCTTTTAATGGATGCATTGGACAATCGCCTAATATTTGGTATTGGGAGGAAAGTCCGGACACCTACAAGTACCGTGCTCAACGATCCCTTGGGCGTAGTTGAGGATTTGCTTCGGCAAATACAGAAAGTGCCACAGAAAATATACCGCTTCTTCGGAAGTAAGGGTGAAAAGGTGAGGTAAGAGCTCACCGCCTCTTGTTGTGAAACAGAGGGCATGGTAAACCTCACGGGGTGCAAGTTCACGCAGGCAATACGCGCAGCTTGTCGTAATGTTGCCGGGTAGAACGCATTAGATAAATGATTGTCATTTGTAGCTAACGGCAATGGCTACAAAACAGAATCCGGCTTATAAATGTATCTAGCCATATATGGAGCTCTTAACCGAAAGGTTGAGAGCTCTTTCTTTTTAAGTGTACCTATATCAAAGCGAACTATGCCTTAAAACGAGCACCTTCTTTTAAACTGCGACTTACCTGTCGCTTCAAATCCTTGTCTTTGATACTATCTCTCTTATCGAAAAGCTTTTTTCCTTTTGCTAGACCAACTTGAACCTTCGCTTTTCCGCGCACAAAATATAATTTGAGAGGCACAATGGTATGGCCTTTCTGTTGTACCCCTTTGTCTAAAGTTCGAATCTCTTTTTTATTTAGAAGTAGTTTTCGGTCCCTTTTGGGGTCGTGATTCATGTAGGAACCATGCTCGTAGGGTGAGATATGAAATTCTTTTAACCACACTTCCCCATAATGAACAATGGCATAAGCATCGGTGAAATTAGCCTTTCCGGCTCGCAACGATTTAACCTCTGTCCCCTGCAAGACAATACCCGCCTCAAAACTTTCAACAATAGTATATTCGTGAAAAGCTTTTCGGTTTGATATAGTTGGGGTATTGTTTTTTTCGCTCAAGCAGGATCCTTAAAATTTAAGACGTCTTTTATAAAGAGAAACCTAATTCTTTTAAATCACTTGTAACATCTTCGTCGGGAGTTCGGTTTCCAAAGGTTGCATAAATTCCTAGAATTTGTTCGATCTCTGTAATGGCTTTTTCATTATTTGGGTTAATGCGGAGTACTTTTACATATTCTCGAAGTGCATTGTTCATTTTATCACGCATATTGGTCACATTTGAGTCTCTATACTCTAGAAAAAGTCCATAGTTGAGATGAGTCATTTCTTTCAACTTCAATACTTCCTCACTCTCTTCAAAGCCTTCTAGAAGTTCTAGCGCTTCTGCATACTGATCAGCGGCAATCAAGGTATTAATTTGTTCCGATACGGAGGCATCTGAGGAGCTTGTGTCCATAGATTCAGGTTCACCAGAACCGCAAGCAAGCAGACTTATACTGATAAAGAAAATGACAAATAATGAAGAGATAGAATTTTGAGAGGACATAGTATCAAAGAATTGAATTGAAAATTAAGAGTGATAAAATAGTGTGAGACAGTATACAAAATCCCTCTTTTGAAAGGGCCAGTAAATTGATTAGCTCAATAATGTGAGCGGATTAAAACTAATACATAAAATAAAGATAAGCATACTTAGCCAGCCAACAATTTTTCTACCTGTGGTTAGAGGTTGTTCAAACCGAACAGGAGGGTGCTCGATTTTAATGACAAAAGCCGTAAAAAACGACCAAAATAGCCATAAAACGGACCCATTTTCTGCTATGGACGGTTGCCATACATAATGAATGAAGGCACTTAGAATTAAAGAAAGTGGAATGAGAATTCCCATCCAGTACAAATGCTCTTTATAGGCTTTTTTCATGAGCAAAGTGAGCATAACCGCCCAAATACCCCAAGAAATCACATCCATTTCAATGTTATATCCCTCGAGAAATCCTTGAAACAACGGAAAGGCTTCTACACCTGCAAGTACGGTTAAACCGGCATAAAACAACCGAGCAATAATACGATGCTTTTCATAGCCAACAAGACTATACAATATATGACCGCCATCTAATTGACCAACAGGCATCAAATTGAGCGCCGTAAAAAACAGGCCAAACCACCCTGCCAAGAGAAAAGGGTAGTGCATAATTTCATACATGGGGGGTGCAGCAGGAAAAAAGGATGAAATAAACGCATACAAAGGAGTCTCCCCAAAAACGAAAACCATTTGACCCTCCATTAAGGTGGGCAATGGTGGGTATTCCCCAAACTGATTCAGATAATCAATAAGCATTTGGTGGTCCCCAAATTCATTGAGAAAACTAGGATCGGGTAAGCGTATAAACCCCACAATTAGAACCACCAACGACACTATAAAACCACCAATAGGGCCCGCGGCTCCAATATCAAACAAACTGTAGGTCGTTTGTATGCGCTGCCGAATGCGAATGACGGCGCCCAGGGTTCCAATTCCTACAGGTAAGGGTATAAAGTAGGGTAAACTTACTTTCACTCGATGATATAACGCGGCGAAGTAATGTCCAAACTCGTGGACCGTTAGAAATGAAAGTAAAAGACTGGCAAAAAGGCCGCCCGTTACCAAATCCTCTTGGCTCGGAAAGGGAAATTGAACACCAGCCCAAGATCGAATCTCAAGACCCTTACCTACTAGTAAGGTGCTAACAATACTCACCGATGCAAAGGTGAGCAGGAAGAGCAAGCTATGTTTGATAATTTCTCGGGTTGAAGGCCACGT
>CAKZLH010000373.1 GCA_937125285.1 uncultured Balneolaceae bacterium
GAGTTAACGCTTACACAAAGAGAAAATACACTAGCTCTCAATAGTTTACTTTTAATCCGTCAGTTAGAAATAGATCCATTAGGACAATATGATTTTGAGGTTCCAGAGCTTCAGCTTAATGATCTTCCATGGATGGATGTGAACTTAAAAGCCCTAGTAGATGAAGCGCTGACAACTAGAAGTGACATACTAAGTGCAGAAGCTAGTATTGCAGCACTAAAGTATCAATTACAGATTACCAAAAATTCTTTACTTCCATCTTTAAACGCTTCTGCAGGTGTATCCTCTCGATATTCAGATCAATATTCGATTGCTGGTGAGGATGTTGGTTTTTCAGATCAATTTTTTGATCAACAGGTAAACCGGTCATTAGGCCTGTCATTTAACATCCCGATATTTAACAATTGGAATCGACTATATTCCATCCAGTCATCACAAATTCAGGTAAAAAATGCTGAACTCAATTTGGATAACTCTAGAATGCAGGTCATTCAGGAAGTTACCCAAGCATACAACGATTATAGTTCATATGTGAAACAACTGGAAGCTTCTGAAAAATCACTTTTAGCATCAGAGAAAGCATTTGAGACCCAACAAGAACGTTATAATGTAGGGGCAAGTACACTTATAGAATTAACCCAGGCACAAGCTTCTTTTGTAAGTGCTCGTTCTAGTTATACGCAATCTCTGTATAACCTCATTTTTCAAGAAAAACTATTGGATTTCTACCTTGGTAAACTAAAAGGGGATTCCATCTTCTAATTAATATTCATTATCTAACCAAATACATGTCATCTCAAAAAAAATCGTCGAGTAACAAACCTCTAATTTATACTAGTATTGGGCTCGTATCTGTATTACTAGTTGTTTTTGCACTAAAGCAATTTGGTATTATTGGTGAGTCAGGAACTGAAATCGAAGTGGAAGTACAAACTTCCAAGTATGCGACCATTACCCAGCAAGTTTCTGCATCTGGTAAAATTCAACCTGAAGTTGAAGTGATTATTCGACCAGATGTTTCTGGTGAAATCATTGAATTAGCAGTTCAAGAGGGCGATTTTGTTCGAAAAGATGAGTTATTGGTTCGAATTAAACCTGATATCTATCAAGCCAGAATTGATAATTTAAATGCAGCGCTACTTACTCAAAAAGCGCGTATGGAGCAGACTAGGGCTGCTTTGATACAGGCTGAAGCCACCTATACTCGCGATAAAGAACTATTCTCTAAAGAACTGATTTCTGAATTGCAATTCATCCAAACAACCTCAAATTGGGAAGCTCAAAAAGCTAGTTTGAAAGCGGCTGAATATCAAATTGAAAGTGCTCAAGCTCAGCTTAGACAGGCTCAAGAAGAACTTGAGCAAACCGTAATAAGAGCTCCACAAGATGGGACAGTGACGGGGCTCACGGTTGAGGAAGGAGAACGAGTTTTGGGGAATGCGCAAATGGCAGGTACTGAAATGATGAGAATCTCATTACTTGATCGGATGGAAGTTGAGGTAGAGGTAAATGAGAATGACATTGTTAATGTTAGTTTAAGTGATACGGCTAGAATAGAGGTAGATGCTTATCCCGAACGAATATTCGATGGGGTGGTTACTGAAATTGCGAATTCTGCTAGAATATCTGGTGCTGGAACTAATGAGCAGATTACAAACTATAAGGTTAAGGTGAGAATTGTAACTCCTCACAACTTAGGGCAAGGTGGAGCAGAATTAGTGGCCAATACAACCCAAGAGATTTCAAATATTCTTCCCGTTCCTAACTTTAAACCTGGTATGTCCGCTAGTGTAGATATCGAAACCGAGACAGCCTTTAATGTTGTATCGGTTCCCATTCAAGCTGTAACCGTTCGTGACTTTTCATTGGATGAGGAATCAAACAATGCTGTAGCATCCAAAGCTGAAAACGAAGTTGAAAACACAGCCAATCTAAATGTTAAAAAAGAAGATATTCGTAAGGTTGTATTTGTTATTTCGGATGGTGTTGCCATAAGAAGAGAAGTTGAAACAGGTATTTCAGACAATTCAAATATTCAGATTTCAAGCGGAATTGATGTTGGTGAGACTATTGTAATCGGTAGTTACAGGACCTTATCTCGTACACTTAAGCATGATGATGTAGTAGTTATTGCCGATCAAATGGAGGCAGGTAATGAGTAATTCGAAAACTGAAGCCGTTATTCAGATTAGTGATCTAACCCGTGTGTATCACATGGGTGACTCCGAAGTTCGGGCTCTTGCTGGCGTGAGTTTAGAAGTAAAGCGAAATGAGTATATCGCTATTATGGGGCCATCTGGTTCTGGTAAATCTACGCTCATGAATATGATTGGGTGTTTAGATACCCCTTCTAGTGGTGAATATATTCTTAACGGTAATCATGTAAGTCAGATGAATGATGCCGAACTCGCTGAAGTGAGAAATCGTGAAATAGGATTTGTTTTTCAGACATTTAATTTGCTGCCGAGAACAAGTTGTCTAGCCAATGTTGAACTGCCGTTAATTTACGCTGGTGTTAAAAGTCAAGAACGGAAAGAGCGGGCGATGGAAGTGCTTGAAAAGGTAGGATTAGGCGATCGTATGGATCACAAACCTAATGAGCTTTCAGGGGGGCAGCGTCAAAGAGTTGCGATTGCAAGAGCCTTGGTCAATTCACCTTCCATCTTATTAGCGGATGAACCTACGGGTAACTTAGACACCAAAACTGGTGACGAGATTATGCTCCTTTTTGAAGAATTATATCGAGCAGGTAATACCATTATTCTTGTGACACACGAAAATGAAATAGCAGAATATTCGAGACGAATAGTCCGCCTAAGAGACGGACTTGTTGAGAAAGATGAGCCTGT
>CAKZLH010000374.1 GCA_937125285.1 uncultured Balneolaceae bacterium
GTTTTTAAGGCTCTCTTTGATTCCTTTTTTCTTTCCTAGCATTTCTATCTGATTTGATGAATAACTTCCGGTTTGAGTACCGCAGCATGAAATAGGTGTAATAGGGATTGATCGCCCAGTTTGCCGATTCGTGTTTCACATTCTCGATACACCTGAAGCGAAGACTTTCGATTGGAATCCGTCTTTTTCTCGTTGTTCAGGTATTTTTTGATTTGAGTATGGAGAATGAGCTTCTTGCGGACTTCTTCTTTGCGTTCCAAGTGTTTTTGGAGCCACTTTTTGGTTCCGGTGAATCCGGAAGGGTTATTGGTATCGAAATAGCGATACGGTAGTTGAACGAATCTCTTTTCGGGATCCTTGGCAACAAAATCTCGAACGAGGTAAACCCGTTCACAATAATTCTGATGCACATTGGATAAAAACTTGTCGGAAACAGGCTCGTACCACTTTACAAGCATCTCTTTGGCTTGGTTTTCCTGAAATTCCGTCAGAAAAACATCCCTGTACAAAAGGTTTTTCGCCAGTTTCCACAAGCTCTCTGCATAAAAATTAAGGGAAGTGCTGCGAGCCAAACCGTCCTGTTGTTTCCAGTTTTGTTCATTATTGGCTCGCTTTCGCACTTTTTCCCCGGTATCTTTAGAAATTTTCGCAACTTTTTCCCCGGTGTTTCCAGTTAAAATGTTTCCAGTAGGGTAACCTGCGTTATTTAAAATTTCCGTGAGCGATAGCGAACTCCGATTTCTTTGGTTACTAGTTCTTCTCTGATCAGGAGATGAACCGTTGGAGTTATCTACACCTATTAATAAATTATTTTTATTGTAACTATTGTTTCTAGTGTATGTATGAGGACAATTTGTCGTACCCTCATTTTTAATTGATTGATTTTCAAGGTCTTTTTGTTTTGCTTCCTGCAACTCCTTTTCGGCTTCCAAAAGGTCTTTTCGACACCTTGCTAACAGTATTTTAGGGTTTATCAACAACTCATATCCGCTATTGCTTCCGCAAAATTCCTTGCCAGTGATAATACCTGCTTCTTGTAGTTTGATGATATGTCTTTGAATGGTTCTTGGGCTAACCTTAACCAATCCCGCCAATTGAGAGTTGTTTGTTTTTAGAGCCGGTAGATTTTCAGCCGTTAGCTCCATTATGCCATTAGCCTTGATTAAAAAGGCTCCGTAAATGCGAATAATTTCCTTGGCGGTTAGCAGTACACTTGCTTTGATCTTATCTGATAAAGCCTCATGTGAATCGTTGTGGTATTCCACGAACTGATCTAAAGCTTTATAGGAGATTGAATAATTGATGACCAACATGATGATATATTTTAAATGACCTGAGCAATCGCTCGATATATTCCAAAGGGTTTTAAGTCCAGGTTCGTAGCTTGTCTAACCAACCTGAATCGTTTCACCCAAATAATTTCTTGATAGGATGTTGTAATGTCTCCTGCATCGAATTGTGCAACATAAATTTGGAGACCTTGCTTATAGAAGGGTAAAGGGTTTTTGTAAAGCATGCAGCCCAGTTCAGATTGGAAGCTGTGCCAATCACCGTCCTTCACACCTCTAGGAAGACTGAATTGCAAGCAATCTTCTTCTAGTGAATGCCCTTCACATGTCAAGACCTTGAAAAATATGTTAGCAGGTCTGACCATAAGAAGGGTTTGTTTCTTTTACCTGTTCAATCAATGCCTTCAACTCTGAAAGGAAAGCATGATATTTACTATTTTGTATAACTTTCATAAGCAGAATTAGTATTCTTTGTTTAGCACTTCTTCGGCATGACGTTTCAATTCAGCACGCTTTTCTTTCATTTCTTGGATGATTATCCAACCCTCTTTCCAAATTTTTTCAGCGAGATGAAGACGTATTTCTTCTCCTTCCAAAAACTTATAAATTGTTGGACGTGAGATACCTGTACGGCTTTTTATCATCTGTATTCCTTTTAAAGGAAGCTCATCTTTGAACCCTTTAATTTCTTCTCGTGTAAACATGTTGTAAATATTTTGTAAATTTGTTTACCTTAAATAAATATTATTACATATATTTGCGACAAAGATATACTAAAATAGTAAACTAACACAAATAAATTTATAAAAATGGTAAACTATGATTAACAAAGATATTACCAGAGAGATGCTGAACGAACGGTATGTATCTGCAATAGAACACCTTATGCGAGTGCATACACTTAAGAATCAGCGTGAATTTTCTGCAAAGATGCAAGAGAATCCCACGGTATTCTCTCAAATTAAGTCAGGAAATAGGAATGCCTCGCTTACACAGTTAACTAAAATTGTAAACGATTTTGACCTTAATGCAAACTATTTTCTAAAGTTTGAGAATCAAAAGGAGCCAATCGAATACAGCGAGCTGAACATTAACCCAACAATTTCAGGAAATAATCAGGATGTGATGGTTGGTAAGAATGTCTCTAAAAATGACGGAGTTGTTCATGGAGACTTCTACAATGTAGAGAAGCTAATCAATCAAGCTCCACCGGAGTTAAGGGAACATATCAGACAGTTGCAAACCAAGTATGAGCTGCTAGAAAAAGAAAACAGCAAATTCAAGGACGAAGTCAGCGAATTAAAAAAAATAATCGCAAACATGACTTCGCAGCTCAATGACGCACATGCTCAAATCAAAGAGAAAGACGAGCGTTTGTATCAGGCACAATGCGAACTGATAGAAGTGTACAAAAAGAAAAAGTAGGACTATGAAGAGCAATAATCACATAACAACAAGTCAAGCTCCATTAGAGCATTTGCTTTTTTGTTTACGAAACGAAAAAGTGGACTGTGTTTTATTGTCTTCTGATCAAAAAGTAAGTCTTTCATTTATTGATGGTATTAATAAAGCAATCCTATATCAAACAACCGAGTTTCAATTAAACGAAGCAGCTATTCAGGAATTATCGTCATCGCTTAACGAACAAACTAACAGAAATGGTATATGGCTTAGTTATTTAGAAAGTCGTGTATTGGACGTATTAGTGGGTGAAAAGGCGGTTCTGCTTATCATTAATAAGAACGGTCAATTGCTTACTGGATTAAAAGGTGTTGGGTATTTCGTTATCCATCTTTCGGAATTGATTCAAGAAACCTTTCCGGGAATCTATCAATTAGCAAAGGAATTGAATCTGATAGCAATTGAACAAAAGGAATCAAAAGCATTGGATTTTATACAAAACAGGAACTACCACAGCGTTAAAGTAATCAAACGCAAAGGTCAGCTTGATAGAGTGGAATGCGAAGAGAAAATGCCCATTGACAAAAGGGTAATTGATATAATGAGAGATGCTGCCTTCCAAAGTATTTCCATCAACCAGGAGGACGGAAAGGCAGTACACATTAATAGAGTAGTAAAACAAAAGTTATGAAAGCTTTGAGAAATATTCAGGCAACATCACAAACACTGGTCTTATCAAAAGATTTGAGGGATTGGCGAAGTGAAGTAAAATGCAAACGAGAGAAAATGGATCTCATGCGGAAACGTATCGAAAAATTCTAAAAGCAGAAAAAATGACACCGGAGAGACTTAGAACTTTTCCGGGATTTGAAGAAATAAAGGAAGATGAAGCAAAACATGTAATTGAAACTTAGGAGTGTTTTTGTGGAATCATTGTAAAACATATATCGAAAAAAGAAGATTATGAAGAACCTTGATATTTTTAAGCCATTTGCGAAGCAATCAAAAGGGCAGTCGATCAATACTGATGGAAAAGCAGTAATCTATACAAGGGTATCGACCAAAGAACAAGCTGAAAACAATGCCAGTTTAGAAACTCAAAAGAAGTATTGTTTAGAATTCGCAAAGCGGAAAAATATTGAAGTGATTGAGTATTTCGGTGGAACCTACGAATCTGCCAAAAGCGATGAAAGAAAGCAATTTCAGAAAATGCTGACTTTCGTTAAAAGAAGAAAAGACATTTCTTATATCATCGTATATTCTTACGATAGATTTTCAAGAACTGGAGCAAACGGAGCTTATATCAGTGATACATTGAAGCAGCAGGGAATTGTAACGCTTTCAGCTACTCAGGAAGTGGATGCCATGACCGCAGCAGGATCCTTTCAACAAAACCTTTACTACATGTTCAGTCAATTCGATAACGAATTGAGAAGAGATAAGTCGGTATCAGGAATGCGTGAAAAACTTAGAAAAGGATATTGGATCGGAACTATTCCATTTGGCTACACCAACCTCAATCCGGGCAAAGGAAAAGAACAGGATATAGTTATCAATGAAGAAGGAGAACTATTAAGACATGCCTTTATATGGAAGGCAAACGAAGATATAACCCATAATGAAATCTCCGATCGATTAGCAAAGAAGGGATTGAAAGTAACAGCCAAGAAATTGAGCGACCTTTTTAGAAACCCATTCTATTGTGGTTTAGTAGTAAGCTCTCATATCCCCGGAGAAGTAGTGGAAGGCAAACATGAGGGCTTAGTATCAAAAGAAATATTTCTGAAGATTCACAAACTATTAAACAAGCGTGGATATGGAGAGAAACGCAATGCAGATTGCGAACATCTTCCTTTAAAGCAATTCGTTCGTTCAGCAGATTGTGACACACCTTACACAGGCTATTTGGTTAGAAAGAAAGGTTTATACTATTACAAGAACAACCGAATCGGAGCAAAAGAAAATAGAAGTGCCAAAGTGATGCACGAGAAGTTCACAGACCTTTTGAAGAACTATCAAATTCAAGATAAGAAATACATCGCTCCGATGAAGGAGATCATGTATTACACTTTCAAGGCTGAACATGAAGCAAAAATTCAAGAGACCGCAGTTCAGCAAAAACAAATATTAGAACTTGCAACCAAGCTAGAAAGATTGGAAGAGCGATACGTTTTTGAGGAAATCTCACAAGGTCAATACGAGAAGTTCAAGCAAAAGCTAGAAGCTGAGAAGTACGAAATTGAGGAAAGTTTGTATAGCAACGGTTTTAATTTATCGAACCTTGAAAAAGCCATTGATTTATCATTGAAATATTCCCTAAAACTCCCTGAATTGTGGGATTCTGGCGATTTAGAGGTAAAGAGAAGTATTCAAAAAATGGTGTTTCCGGACGGGATTCTGTATGACTTCAAAAATGACGATTATCGAACCACAAGAATAAATTCAATTTTCAGCGTAATCCCTTCATTATCAGTAAAAAACAAGCATAAAAAAAACGGGAATAAAACTGAAAATTCAGATTATTCCCGTTTAGTACGCCCATCAGGACTCGAACCTGAAACCTATTGCTTAGAAGGCAATTGCTCTATCCAGTTGAGCTATGGGCGCATCCACACATAGTCATGAGGGTCTAAAAGTCGGGGAGACAGGATTTGAACCTGCGACCCTTCGCTCCCAAAGCGAATGCGCTACCGGACTGCGCCACTCCCCGAATCAATAGACACCAAAGATACTGCTTTATCTGCCCAGTTGGCAAGCTAAATATTAAATTAATTTATACAGACAAATCTAGGTATTTAAATCAGCCAAAATCGCCTTCACATAATTCGACCAGCTCATATTCTCCGCGGCACTCTGTACATTACTACGTTCAATTGGCTGCTCAATAAATGTACTCATGACTTGTGCCATGGAATCAACATCCTCTGCTTCCGCTAAATATCCATTAAAACCATCCTGAATCGTTTCTGGAAAATGGCCTACCCGAGTCGCTAAAATAGGTAGCTCAAAATTATAGGTTAATGATTCTACACCGGATGGGGTGGCAGTCTCATAAAATAGTATGCTGCAGTCCGCTACTTGAAAGTATTTATGTACCTCTTCATTCGGAATGAAACTATTATTTACATAGGTCGAGTCTTCGAGCTTTAAGTTTGAAATCAACTCTAGTGGCCGATAGTCTTTCTCATCAGAATCCTTTGACAGGAATACCTTTTTCAACCCGTTAAAAACTACATTCTTCAGTTTTGTTGTAAATTTATTGGGATTAAGTGTAGACCAGAACTCTTCTCCACATATGAGAAAGCTGACGTCATTTCGCTCTTTAGAAAGTTTAGAAAATGCATGTATGGCGTTATGAAGGCCTTTATATTTTCTAATAAATCCAAAAAACAAGAAGACGTGTTTCTTCAGGCCTAGTTGTTCCTTGAAGGCCTCGATATCAAAGTCAGGGTCTGGTTTATATAAGTCGTAGACGGGATGATAAAGTTTAATCACCGTCTTTTCATTGGATTTTCCGGTTGAAACTACCCGTTCACCTGTTTCATTCACCTTGAATGGTTGATTAGGGTATAGAGCTTCTAATTCCTTTACAGTTTTATACGCGTGCGTTAGGTAGGTATGTGCCGCTTTAATTCCATAGCGAGTTAAGCTCTGATCTAATCCGCTGTTCTCTTTTTGAACCACAAAATGTAAGTCAAAAATAATCTCTGCCGAGCACAACTTTTTCAGATGTCTTGCAATAAAGCCCATGGGGATACCTTGGATGGCAATAGCCCATTGAAAAATGACCTTTTCAGGTTTTAAATCAGCTATAAATCTAGCTGTTTTAAGCCAACTCACGGGGTTGTTGTAGTTGGTTAGATAGTGAATCTGAATATCCGTCCCCTCCATAAAATCGGTCTTTGAAGTAGTATCTTCAAACTTTCGAGGAATGATGGAAGGATATTGTTGCGTCCAGGACACAATATGGACATCGAGATTAGCTTCTCGATCCAGTGTTTTGGCTAAAGATGTATTGTAATTGGCAATTCCACCTTTAAAACGTGGCCCTGGACCAAAGCATACGATACTACCCATGGCAGAACTATAATTTCATATACTTGGATACGGCAACATCATACACGCGGCGCATTCCCTGCTCTAGACTTAGTTTAGGTTTCCAATTGAGTACATCGGAAACATAGTCCATGTTGGCATAGCGAGAATGTACACCTACAGGCTTGTCTAGCAATGGTTTAATCTCAGGAGTGTATCCTGCAAATGAAGTAAACACTTCAATTAGATCTAAAAATGAAGTTAGTTTACCTGAGCCAATATTAATGGCACGCCCATCTTTAATATGATCCATCGCTAGCAGGGTGCAATCCATTACATCTTCAATGTGTACAAAATCACGTCCTTGCTTGCCTGTGCCCCATACTTCAAATGGGTTTTCGAGTAATGCGGCTCTTCTTGCAATAGCTGGTACGGGATAGCTCAAATCTTGATCTTCACCATAACCTGAGAATGGTCGAATGCAAGTAACCGAGACTCCGTAATGAGATGCTGCGATAGAAGCTAAATACTCACCCGTTAGCTTAGTCCATCCATAGGTCATATCGGGTTGACCCATTTTCTTAAAATCGATGTCCGACTCGCTTAATGCTATGGCATCAGATTCGGTTTGAAGGTCAACCGGATACGCTGCGCTAGAACTAGGGTAGAGGACGCGATTGGGTTTATGAAGGCAAATCCAACGGAAAAAGAGCGCATCAATCGCTAAATCTAGAGCTACTTTCATTGGATCGCCATCAATAGTGGCTCGACCTCCAACAATCGCGGCGAAGTGAAACACATCCGTAAAATGCTCTATGTCTATGTTGAAAAATTCTGAGAGATAATCTTCGCGTTCGATCAGACCATTTAGAATAGAACGAATATCTTCTTTGATAAATATGATTCTTTTATCCGCACCAAAGTATTCAACATTGCCTTCTTTGTGGATAGGGGTTCCTTCGGGCAACCACTCGCTAGGGTGGGTGCCAACGGTTAAATCGTCAATGACCAATAAGGTATCTTGGGTGGTTTGATTGATTCTCTTAACAAAATTGCGTCCTACAAATCCGCATCCACCGGTAATCAGATGATAGTTCATGAACTTAGCTTCACTTTATACATTAATCGACTAAACTAATTCGGGTTGTGAATAATAATAGCCTTATTTTGAGCCATAATTTAAGTCAATAAGACCTAGGAAGCGAATGAAAATCTTTACCGTTCCAGCAATCTTTTCGGAAATAAAAATTACGAATTCAAGCGCGGGTTTCTGTTTAGTCATCCTATTGATGCTCTCTGCCAGCCTAATGGCACAGGATCTGCAAGTAGAAATTGAACATGAGCCTACTCGTACTTTTGGAGCAATACTCGATAGAGCTTCCAATCAGATTCGCATTCAAGACTCCCAAGGTCATGAGCAAACCGCGGTATCCTACTCATTTATAGATGAAGAGGACCCTTCATTGCAAGTTTATGCCAATGCTTTTGGTTCTGTTATCCGTGAAAATATATCCAATTTTTTATGGTTCGATGCCCAGGGTTCATTACAACATTCCGCATCCAATAGCTCCCAAGCCCAGGGTGGAGAGTCTATGTCGGAATGGGTGTCAGACCCCAATCAAAGAACTCATGTGTTATTTGTTCCGAAGATAAATTTTGATGGCAGTATTGGGTCATCCGCCCAAATTATGTCGAAATCATTTCAAAGTATTTCACTTTATTTCAGTACCGAACGTATGATTAGAGATGTAAAGGTATCCTCTGATGGAGCATTTATTGGACTAATCACCGCGAGAGAATCGACAGATGATGAAGTCCTTATCTTCGATCGATACGGTAATCAACTTAGTTCATGGGTCTTTAATCAAGCCGTTGAAGGAATTCAATTCAGCGATAACGGGAGATATCACACGCTTTATTCAGGAGGTCGAGTGGCTGTTTTTGATATGCTCACTGGTGAGCGATTAGGAAGTTCATCCATTCGTGGAAATGCCATTATAGCGGCTAATTACCTTCCAAGCCAATCCTCAATAGTGGCCATTACGGCCAACGCATCATCCAACCTCCAAGTAAATCAAGGGCTTTTAGATGCGAACAAGCCTAGCCTTACAGATTTGGAGTTACACACCATAAATATAGAGGCTAGGAAAGTATCACGTTCACCTATTGCCGTACCACAGGCCACACAGCTAGCGCCTCTTTATTTAGTACAATCAACCAATAAAGTTACCCTATACGGATTAGATGTATCGTTAACGATTCGTTAAACCGTTCCTAAAACACTAAACTTTTTTGGTTTCTTCCTCGGAAGTTGCAGTGGTCTGATTGTCTTCTGGGTGCGACTGTGAGGAGTTTTCTTTGGTGGACTTCTCAGTTGCATCCGCGTTAGATTTTTTTGTTCCCTTAGGTTTGGCCCAACTAAAACTCAAATCATCTCTGGATTTGTTTAGCTTTATTTTAATGACCGAACCCTCAGGTTTTTTATCTTCTAACAGCGTTTCAGCAAGTGGATCTTCAATATAGCGTTGAATAGCTCGCTTAAGTGGTCGAGCCCCATATTTGGGATCAAAGCCTTTTTCAGAAATAAAATCTTTTGCTCCCTTGGTAAGTTCAATAATGTATCCTACTTCCTGAATACGCTTGAAGAGTTCTTGACTTAACACATCAATAATTTGGTAGATGTCATCTTTCTCAAGCGGTTTGAAGGTGATTACATCATCGATTCGATTCAGGAATTCTGGGTTGAATACTTTTTTCAGTGCATCCTGTATGGTGGTCTTCATCTTGGCATAGTCAAAAGAACTTTCACCTTGGTCACTAAAGCCAATGCCTTTACCCATATTTTTAATATCACGTGCTCCGATATTTGAAGTCATAATGATAATGGTGTTTCTAAAATCTACCCGTCTACCTAAGCTATCGGTTAGGATTCCGTCATCTAGCACTTGAAGCAAAATGTTAAATACATCGGGATGTGCCTTCTCAATTTCATCAAGCAATACGACGCTGTAGGGCTTACGTCTCACTTTTTCGGTTAGCACACCGCCTTCCTCGTATCCTACATAGCCAGGAGGGGCTCCAATGAGTCGAGACACACTGAACTTCTCCATATATTCACTCATATCGATGCGGATCAATGACTCATCCTTATCGAAAAGATATTTCGCGAGTACTTTGGCTAATTCTGTTTTACCAACACCAGTAGGGCCGAGGAATACAAAAGAACCAATAGGCCTAGATGGATCTTTTAATCCTGCTCTGGTTCTCTGGATGGCTTTAGTAAGCTTTACAATAGCCTCATCTTGTCCAATAACCTTGCCTTTCAGCTCCTCTTTCATATTAAGGAGTTTGTGGCCTTCATTTTGGCTAATCTTATTTACGGGAACACCACTCATCATGGCAATCACTGAAGCAACATCTTCGTCTTTAACATCAAAGACGATTTGTTCAGATTCTTTTTCCCAATCTCTTTGAGCTACTTCTAAATCCTCAATAAGTCGTTTTTCTTTGTCCCGAAGCCTAGCAGCTTCCTCGAATCGTTGTTTCTTAACCATTGAGTTTTTTTCAGTAGTCGTTTTTTCAATGGTTTCTTCGAGTTCTATAATGTGCTTTGGTACATTAATATTTGCCAAATGTACTCGAGCGCCGGCCTCGTCCAATGCATCTATGGCTTTATCAGGTAAAAAATGATCGGGAACATAGCGATCCGTCAACTTCACACAGGCCTCTAACGCTTCATCTGAATAGCGTACGCTATGATGCTTTTCGTACTTAGGCTTAATTTGATTTAGAATTTCTAGGGTTTCTTCTGGAGTGGTAGGGTCGACCATGATTTTTTGGAATCTACGCTCCAAAGCCCCGTCTTTTTCTATAAACTGACGATATTCATTTAAGGTAGTTGCACCTATGGCTTGAACCTCACCTCTAGCAAGAGCGGGCTTTAGCATATTGGAAGCATCCAGAGACCCGCTAGCTCCCCCAGCACCAACAATGGTATGAAGTTCATCGATAAACAGAATCACATTATCTGTTTTTTCAAGTTCGGTCATGACGGCCTTCATTCGTTCTTCGAATTGACCTCTGTATTTAGTGCCGGCGACCAAAGCAGCCAAATCTAAAGCAATGACTCGTTTGTCAAACAATATTCGGGATACTTTGCGCTCATGAATACGCGAAGCCAATCCCTCGGCAATAGCCGTTTTACCCACTCCAGGCTCCCCTATAAGGACCGGATTATTCTTCTTGCGCCGACTTAAAACCTGGGCTACACGCTCAATTTCTTTATCTCTACCAATAATTGGATCTAGTTTACCTTCTTCGGCCAGTTGAGTTAAATCGCGGCCGAAATTATCTAGTACCGGGGTTTTCGATTTATCGTTTTTCTTTTCTCGGGCAGAACCAGAGCCTGCCGCAGAACTACCCCCTTCACCAGAAGCCACAGCTGATGGGGCATCGTAGTCTTCTCGGGTTTTACCCGAAATAATTAGATCTAATTCCTCTCGAACAGCATCGTAGGAAATATTGAATTGTTGCAGGATTTGTGCGGCAATATTTTCATCATCGCGAAGAAGAGAAAGTAGAAGATGTTCGGTGCCAATGGTGTCGCTCTTGTATAGCTTGGCTTCCAAATAGGTAATACGCAGTACTTTTTCAGCCTGTTTGGTCAATGGAATATTACCTATGGTAACCGATCCACCTGTGCCTCTAACCGTATCTTCAATTGTTTTTTTCAGTTTGAACAAATCGCAATCGAGATTTTTAAGAATGCGAACCGCCACGCCATCGCCTAGTCGTACAATGCCTAAGATAAGGTGCTCTGTGCCTATGTAATCATGTCCAAGTCGAAGTGCTTCTTCACGACTAAACTGAATGACGTCTCTTACTTTGCTTGAGAAATTACCCTCCATGTGAATATCCTATGATGCTGTGAGTTTCTGTAAGTACTGTGATTATATGTGGTAGTAACACTAAAGGCGAAGGCTTAGTTCTACATACCAAGATGATTGCTAATGTTTTAACGAATCATTTATTGAATTCGTTCTAATCGAATGTAGCAGGGGTAGTATCGAAATGCAAACAAAATGCACCCAAAACAGAACTTTCTTTTGCTTATTCGAAGCTTAGTTCATAATCCCCAAAAAGTGCATCAATAGAGGGTGTTCCCCGTCATTTCTTCTGGAGCGTGCCCCCCCATCATTTTTAGCAGGGTAGGGGCTACATCTGCTAACTTTCCAGGTTTGGGATTACAGGCATCCAGGCCTACAAAAATGGCGGGGACAAGGGCCGTTGTATGTGCGGTGTGTGGGCTACCATCGGGTTTCACCATTTGATCCGCATTTCCATGATCGGCTATGATCAGAGAACGGTATCCCATCTCGTTTGCGGCGGTAATAACCTGATTTAAAGCTTTATCAACGGCCTCTACCGCTTTGATGGCCGCTTCCATATCTCCAGTATGACCTACCATGTCGGGATTTGCAAAATTCAAGATCACCAAATCATAACGATCCTCTTTAAGAGCCCCAACCAAGGTATCAGCAACTTCTGGAGCACTCATTTCGGGTTGAAGGTCGTAAGTCGCTACTTTTGGACTGGGAATAACATGACGCACTTCACCAGGATTGGGTTCTTCTATTCCTCCATTGAAGAAGTAAGTCACATGTGGATATTTTTCGGTTTCCGCGATTCTAAATTGTTGTCCCCCTTTTTTACTTACCCATTCACCTAAGGTGTTGGCCAGATTTTGGGGAGGGTAGGCCACATGAACATGCTCGAAGGTGGCATCATAAGAAGTGAAACAGGTGTAGTGTAGATTGCTAACATGCGTTGTGAATTCATCGAACCCGTCCTCTGTGAGTGCACGTGTAATTTCACGTGCTCTATCACCTCGGATATTGTAAAAAATTACCGTATCCCCACTTTGAATTCTGGTCTCATCGCGTTGATCTAGTAGGGTAGCGTCGATAAACTCATCGGTAGTACCTTCGGAATAACTACTCTCGAGCGCTTCCAAAGCAGATTCAAAATAGGTAGCCTTACCGCTGCAAAGTAGGTCATAGGCTTTTTGAACGCGTTCCCACCGGTTATCTCGATCCATTGCATAGTATCTACCTATGATACTTACCAACTTTCCGACACCAATTTCGGCTGCTTTTTCTTCAAAATCTTGTACATACCTTCGTCCCGCATTGGGTGCGGTATCTCGACCATCCGTAAAAGCGTGTACAAATACCTCCGATATGCCCTCCGCTTTTGCGAGTTCTAAGAGGGCATAGAGATGATGGTTATGTGAATGAACGCCCCCATCGGAAAATAGACCCATGACGTGTAGTCGGCCCGATTTCTTGGCATGTTGCATACTCTCTAGTAGAGCGGGGTTAGAGAAAAAACTTCGGTCTCTAATGTCTTTGTTAATTCGGGAGAGAGCTTGCCAGACAACTCTTCCAGCCCCAATATTAAGATGGCCAACTTCGGAATTACCGAATTGGCCTTCTGGAAGTCCTACATCTTCACCACTGGCCGAGAGATGCGTGTGGGGCATGGTCTCCAGAAGTGAATCATAAAACGGAGTAGATGCTAGATCTACGGCAGATACCTGCTTGTCCACTGCAATTCCAAAACCATCCAATATCACCAGAAGAGCTTTGGCGCTAAAGTTGGACATGCCAGATTCCTTTACAGTGCGTTAATATGACGAGTCAATTGCGACTTCTTACGAGCAGCATTATTAGCATGAATAACACCTTTGGTGCTCATGCGGTCTAAGTAAGCTACCGCTTCTTTGTACGCTT
Organism: uncultured Balneolaceae bacterium; assembly: GCA_937125285.1. Taxonomy (GTDB): domain Bacteria; phylum Bacteroidota; class Rhodothermia; order Balneolales; family Balneolaceae; genus UBA1275. The sequence continues at coordinate 13,517 of CAKZLH010000374.1, forward strand.
TCATTGCTTCTTCTTTGTTAGAAGACTCGAATACATTCTTAGTTAACGTACGCATTTTAGAGCGTCTTGCACGGTTGTGAGCATTACGCTTCTGATTTTGACGATCGCGTTTGATTGCTGATTTGTTTTGAGCCATTCCTAATTATGGAGTTTAGAATAGATTTAAGATAGAAACCAAAATTACGGGATAGTTTTCTTCTAATCAATAAAATATTGAATAATTACTTAAATAGATGTAATTTAGCTATTCTGTTATGATAGTGGTAATTGACGGCCCCGCTGGATCGGGAAAAAGTTCTACTGCTCTTGCAGTTGCCCAGAAACTAAAGATACAATATTTAGATTCAGGAGCACTTTATAGAGCAGCTACTCATCTTTTTCTGAAAAGTGAAGAGTCAGTACCTCTGTTCTTTGAAACTCTGTATAAATCACACTTTTCGTTTTACTTCGAAGATGAATTCAAGGTGTTTGTGAACGATTTAGATCTTACTCAAATCATCCGAACCCCCGAAATTTCTTCAAAAGTAAGTACGGTAGCAGCAATGGTTGAAGTCCGAGATTTTGTGAACAAACTTATGCATAAAGCCATCCCTTCCGACATTTATATAGCTGATGGAAGGGACCTAGGCACAGCCGTATTTCCAAATGCGGAACGTAAGTTTTTCATGGTTGCGAATCCTTCAACCCGAGCAAAAAGAAGACATCAAGAATTATTGGCCAAGGGCATTGATATCTCTTACCAAGAAGTCTTTGATGATATTCAGCACCGAGACAAGATTGATTCAACCCGAGAAAAAGATCCGTTAAAACAAGCCGAAGATGCTGTTTTAATCGATACCTCGGAGTACAGTTTTGACGAGCAAGTGGATTTTATTGCAGAGCAAGTCCGAGAAACTATCCAACAGAATAAACTATAACCTTATCCCAGAATCGAAAGTCGATTTTGAGGTATGAACATTAACACCTATTTCAATGTCAGAAGACAACAAAACATCAGTTGAAGAAACTGAACTAAACGAAACGCCTATCTCCAATGAAGAAACTACGGAAGTAGTTGAAGAAACCACCCCTGAAGCGGTAGAAGAAACCGTAGAAGAAGTAGCAGCGCCTGCTGCAGAGGAAGTTGAAGAAGAAGAGGTTGAAAATCCACTAGTTGGCGAAACCGAATCTGTATTAGCCCATGTATTTAGTGGTGAAGTAGAGGGAGAAGTTTACACCCTCGATCAATTGGCTAAACCATCCGATGAGTATACCGAAGAAGAGTATAATCAACTCATGGGGATGTACGAAAACACCCTAAATGAAATTGAGGAAAAAGAAATTGTAACCGGAAGAATTATTTCCATCGACGATAAATATGTAGTTATCGATATTGGATTTAAATCTGAGGGTATTGTTGCTGTAAATGAGTTCAACAGCAAGCAATTGGAGAACATGGCCCCTGGCGATGAAGTAGATGTTTTCTTAGATCGAGTAGAAGACAAAGAAGGACAACTTATTCTATCTCGTCGCAAAGCGGATATTCTACAAGCTTGGGAAAAAATCGAAGCTTCGCACAGCAGTGGAGAAGTGGTCGAAGGTCTTATTAAGCGACGTATTAAAGGGGGTATGGTAGTGGATCTATTTGGTATAGATGCCTTCCTACCAGGTTCTCAGATTGATGTGCGTCCTGTACGTGATTTTGATGCTTATGTGAACAAGACCATGGAGTTTCAAGTAGTGAAGCTAAACATGGTTGCTGAAAACGTTGTGGTTTCTCACCGAGCTCTAATCGAGAACGACCTTGAAGAGCAACGCGAGCAGATTCTTGAAACTATTGAGTCTGGTCAGGTTCTTGAAGGTGCCGTTAAAAATATCACCGACTTCGGGGTATTCATCGATCTTGGTGGTGTAGATGGTCTTCTACACATTACCGACCTATCATGGGGTCGAGTCGATAACCCAAGCGAGATCGTTCAGTTAGATCAACGCTTAAATGTTGCTGTAATCGACTTTGATGAGCGCAGCAAGAGAGTTTCTCTCGGGTTGAAACAACTCCAGCCACATCCGTGGGAAGGTATTCAGGAAAAATATCCTGAAGGCATGAAAGTTCAAGGCCGGGTAGTTTCTATCGCCGATTATGGTGCGTTCATTGAATTGGAAAAAGGCGTTGAAGGTTTGATTCACATCTCTGAAATGTCTTGGACTCAGCATATTAAGCATCCATCTCAACTCGTGGAAAAAGACGATGTGGTTGAGTGTATTGTATTGAACATCAACGAAGATGAGAAGAAAATCTCACTTGGTGTAAAACAATTGACTACCGATCCATGGGCCGATATTCTCGAACGATTCCCAATTGGTTCAAAACATCAAGGAACAGTTAGAAACCTTACTAACTTTGGTGTATTTGTAGAGTTAGAGCCAGGTATCGATGGTTTGATTCACGTATCAGACTTGAGCTGGGAAGACAAAATTGAGCATCCTAATGAAGTGGTAAAGAAAGATCAGGAAATCGAAGTCGCTATCTTAGGTGTAGACTTTGATAACCGTAGAATCACTTTAGGACACAAGCAAGTAACTGAGAATCCTTGGGAAACCTATGCAAAGGAATACACTCCAGGAACCGCAGTTAAAGGAAAAGTTGTGAAAGTCACCGATCGAGGAGTGTTTGTTGCTCTTGATAAAGGAGCCGATGCTTTCTTGAATATGACTAAGTCTGTTGTTGCGGAATTCAAAGAAGGAGATGAAGTAGAAGCCTTTATCTTAAAGTTTGATGAGCAAGCAAAAAACATTGAGCTTAGCCAATTAGATGGTGATCAAAAGAAAGCTAAAGCTGCTAAGAAAAAAGCAGATGAGACAGCTAATCTAGAAACGGGCGCACCAACTCTTGGTGAAATGTCTGGTCTAGCCGAGCTAAAAGAGAAAATGGAAGCGGAAGAAAAAGCTCAGGCAGAGGAAAGCACTGAAGAATAATTTCGCCTACTTTTACATTCTATAAAAAAAAGCCCCATGCATTAGCAGGGGCTTTTTTTGTTTAATGATAAAGTGTTCTAGGCTTTTGATGTAGCGCTGATATCTAAGCCTTAACTAGGGTACCTGTATGTTATTCATAACCATTTCCACTAGTTGTTCCGCACCAATCTCCTCAGCTTCAGCTTCAAAAGTTGGAATTAAACGGTGCCTGAAGACGTCCATGGCGATGGTACGCACATCTTCGGGGGTAACATAAGCGCGATGCTCCATAAATGCTTGGGCGCGAGCAGCCAAATTCAGGTTGATGGTTGCGCGAGGTGAAGCCCCAAAACTAATAAGCTCGTCCAATTCTTGGATTCCATATTCGGCCGGGTTGCGAGTAGCAAATACCAAGTCAACAATGTATTGCTCTACTTTTTCATCCATGTAAATTTCATTTACAACTTCTCGAGCTTGCAGAATAGTATCAGGGCTAACGACCTTTTCTAAGGTTGTTTTAGGTCCTGTTCTGGCCATTCTTCTCATAATCTCAAGCTCTTCGGATGGGGTTGGATAATCCACCTTGAGTTTCAGCATAAATCGATCAACTTGAGCTTCAGGAAGAGGGTAGGTTCCCTCTTGTTCCACAGGGTTTTGAGTCGCTAATACCAAAAAAGGTTCTTGAAGTTTAAAGCTTTCTTCCCCTATGGTAACTTGTTTTTCCTGCATAGCTTCTAATAAGGCACTTTGCACCTTAGCAGGTGAGCGGTTTATTTCATCAGCTAAAATGATGTTGGCGAATATGGGCCCTTTTTTCACAAAGAAATCACCTTCTTTTTGATTGTAAATAAGGGTTCCAATCAAATCGGCAGGCAAAAGATCAGGGGTAAATTGGATTCGCTGGAAATCGGTGTCGATTACCGTAGCAAGAGACGAAATCGTTAGGGTTTTGGCTAAACCAGGAACACCTTCTAATAATACATGTCCATTGGTTAGTAGGCCAATCATTAGACGGTCAATCATATATTTCTGACCAATAACTACTTTGTCTAATTCTCTACGTATATCATCAATAAAGGCCGATCGCTCTTGAATTTTTTCTCCAAGGGCCATCATATCTATTGCGTGTTCACTCATGCTAATTTCTTTTTAGGTTTAATTCTTTAAAGTGTAATTTAACACACTTTCAATTTCTAAACATAAGCAATGGATTTAATAGAAGCATTTATTTTAGGCGTCTTACAAGGTATCACTGAATTTTTACCCATCAGTAGTTCTGGGCATTTAGCATTGGGTAAACAGTTTCTAGGTTCTGATGTGGAATCTGGAATCACATTTGAGGTAGTGGTTCATTTTGGAACCTTAGTAAGCATTATTTACTACTATCGCACAGAACTTCTTACACTCCTAACCGAGGGATTTGGTTTTTTGAGAAACCCCTCCGTAAATAAAGATCGACCTCAGGTTAAATTTCTAGGCTTTGTCTTAGTCAGTATGATTCCTGCTTTTATAGTGGGCTTTACATTGAAGGATCAGGTTGAAACGATCTTTAGTAATCCCTTACTGGTGAGTGGAATGCTACTTGTTACGGGTGTTCTGTTGTTTTCCACTAAATTCACTCAATCAGCAGGCTCGGGTGAGGGTAAACCTGGTGGAGAAGGTTCAAATTTTGAACATCTAGGCATTAGGAAAAGTTTTATAATCGGACTCGCACAAGCTTTTGCAATGATCCCTGGTATTAGTCGTTCGGGTTCAACTATTACCACGGCCTTATGGTTAGGTGTCGACCGAGAAACTGCTGCAAACTTCTCTTTTATTATGGTAATACCAGTTATTGGGGGGGCGATGTTACTTCAAATGATAGAACTCTTAGAGTTAGGAGTTGCCGATGCTCAGTTACAGGTGCTTTTGATGGGGTTCATCAGCTCTGCCTTATCTGGATATTTCGCACTTAAATATTTGATTATCATTCTTAAAAAGAGTGGCTTTTATCTCTTTGCCTACTATTGTTGGGTAGTTGGGCTATTAAGTTTGGGACTATTTTGGTAAAGAATCCCCAAAGGTTTTTATAGATAACCAAACCCGAAAAAGCCTTAGCAGCTAAAAGAGGATACCCGTTGAGAAGTAGATTCCAATTCCTTCTTTTGAAAATCCCATATCTGCCCTTAAAATAAAATCGGGCGAAAAGAAAGAGGCCAAGCCGCCAAAGCCTAAGGTATAACTTAGGTTGTTATTCCACTCATCGGTTGAAAATGATTGATGGGTAAAAGACCCTAAATCTGCAAAAAGTGTGCCTCCAAGCCGTATTCCAAGCTGTTCAATATCAATTAGCCAGGTCCTTAATTCCGTATTAGTAGCCCAGACTTGATTGGCTAAAAAGCGATAGGTTGCAAAACCCCGCAAATAATCTTCTCCGCCTAACTCAGGATAGGCCCAGTAGGGTAATTGCTGGTTAGTTGAACTCCATTCGTAATATAGTCTCTGAGCCAATACTACATCTAGCAAGAAGTGAAAAGAGGTGTAGAATCTCCATTCACTGCTGAGTAACTGTTGAGTGAAGTCCGTAGATAGATATGGAACAGTAGTTTTGAATAATAGTTTACTGTACCATCCCTTGGTAGGATAAAATTCATGACTTCGAGCGTCAACCATACCTCCTAAACCTAGCCATAAGCCTTGGGCTCCTTGGATCCCCACGGGCTTGTCTCTCATAATGAAGCTGTTCTCATCATTATCCCATGGAGTTTTATAGTGATAATCAATACTTGTAAGCCATAGAAGCCCTGGGGATGTTGAACGATCAATAGCCTTACCTGAACGTACATTTGAATTATTAGGAGACTTATTACGATCGTATCTAAGCCATTCCTTGAAGGAAAATAAGTACTCAAGATTTACTTTAAAGGTAAGGGACTGATAGAGATACTCATTGTTTTGTTTGTTTAGCCGTAATTGGGCTGTATTATACACTCCATAGTACTGATCTTCGAGAAAGCGATTCGTGACTAGATTAACGCTTAATCGATCCTTATTTAGAAAGGTGTTTGGTTGGTCTAAAAATAGGTTAAAACCAATTAGGCCTTTTGTGGACGCCAATGCTGTTAAGGCTAGGTTTTGCTCGAATGGCTGGATAGTTCCATAGGAGATGCGATTAAAAATACCTCCTGCAGCCAGGCCGACATCTGTGGTGTATGAAACAGCTGGAAGAAATGCTACAGAACTTGAATCACTTGGTGGTGTATGGTCTTGTCCAAAGGTCAATAAAAAAGGCATGACGGCAATAAATATTGCTAGCCATGCCTTTAAAAATAGACGGATAAACCACCTTTTTTCAAGGTGATTAGCTAAGAATGTTCGATTAAATGAATAAGAAAGTGACAACTAAGTATATCGGTAATAATATGACAGATGCCCAAACAAGGTACCCGCCAAAGCTAGGCATTTTAACACCGCTTTGCTCAGCAATGGACTTAACCATAAAGTTGGGTGCATTACCAATATAACTTAAAGCTCCAAAAAATACGGCGCCCGATGAAATAGCCATGAGAGTATGACTCATCTCATTCATAAGTATCTGAGCATCACCGCCAGCAGCATTAAAGAAAACCAAGTATGTTGGAGCGTTATCTAGAAATGCAGAAAGTATCCCCGTAATCCAGAAAAACATCTCATTTATAGGCTCTCCGTTGCTGTCGAAAACCGCATTGTTTATGAAGGTTAGAGCCCCCTCACCAACATTCGCTGCTTTAAGCATAGAAATGGGAGCTATGATCGTGATGAAAATACCTGCAAAAAGCTTGCCGACCTCTTCAATCGGAAACCAATTAAATCCGTTGGCTTCACGGTTTTCTTGAGCTGTGACTTTAAGACTTAGGAAGGTGAGAAATAATAATGCCACATCTCTAATCAAATTCTCATAATCAACGGTAACATGGTAAATATCGATGGTACCAAGAGACACTACACCTGAAAAAAGTACGGCTCCAACGACGCCTAAAATAAGTACTAAATTAATGCCGCCTTCAATCCCAAAAGCTTCTTTTTCCTCTTGTGGAGGGGTGTTGGTTTCTTTTTTGTAATAATAACTATCTACAAAATAGAAGAGTATGAGTAATACTACGACAACGAACAGCATTTCGAAGAATAAATGAGTAGTGGTCCAAAAGAATCCAACGCCTTGTAAGAAACCAAGGAATAGTGGGGGGTCACCTAGTGGGGTCAAAGATCCCCCAACATTTGCTACAAGGAAAATGAAAAAGATAACCACATGTTTCTTAGTACTTCTCCATTCATTGGCTCGAAGTAATGGCCTGATCAATAGCATGGCGGCACCCGTGGTTCCCATCCAACTTGCTAATAGCGTTCCAATCACAAGTATAACGGTATTTACAGCGGGACTCCCCTGAAAAGAGCCTTTAATTCGTACACCACCCGATATAGTGAAAAGTGCTAGAAGTAGAATAATGAAGGGGATGTATTCGAGTAGATAGGCGTGTAAAACTTCATACAGCGTAGCTGAAAAGCCGAAACTAATCACCATAGGAACAAGCAGTAATAACGCCCAAAATGCCGACACTTTTCCAAAATTGTGATGCCACCAATGTTCATTTACTAGAGGGAATATTGCAATGGATAACAGTATACCGGCGAAGGGTAAGGTCCATAATAAACCAAGACCTCCACCATTTATTCCATGGCTACTGTCGGCAGCAAAGAGTGTAAGATTCGGGATGAATAGTAAGAGAAGACCTAAAAAAGTTCCCTTAGTTAGAAATGACGTAAATAACTTCATCGGTGTAGTACCTTTATGTTTGGGGTTTAACATGTCAATTGTACAACGTCTTCGTTCTTTAACGAAACCATGTATCATGAGTGAAATGAGAATATTTCTCTCATAAAACTTGTGTCTCTCTGAAAGATGAATAAAAAAAATTATTTTTTAATTACCCAATAGTAAACAATTGAACGTAAAATATTATCGGTAAAACATTTAAATACTTAAAAAATGTTAAAAACACTCACCAATGAAGATATAAAAAAAGCCCAGAAACGCTTTCCAGAATGGGACATAAACGAGTACTCTATGCAAAGAAAGTGGATATTTAAAAATTTTTCTGAAGCTTTAGCATTTATCATTCAGGTAGGCATAAACGCCGAGCTATTACAACATCACCCAACCTTTACCAATACCTATAATACCGTAGAAATTCACCTTACAACCCATGATGTGGGTAATAAATTAACTTCTAGAGATTTAGAATTAGCCCAGAGGATAAGCTCCATCACCTCATGAGAGGCCTAAGTAATACATTGGTTTAGAACCAACTTATAAATAATAATTCTTGCATGGGTTTTAGTTAGAAAAAGCTTATTTTATAAGTCTGTTATCTGAATCCCTCAGTAACTAAAGAGTGTTTTCAAGATGACTGTTTTCCAAACTGAAAACATCCAAAGTAAACTATATGAATTCATTTTACGAATTAACCTACATTATCCGTCCTACATTAGAGGATGATCAATACCCAGCGGTTGTTGAAAGAATCAACACCCTAATCACTAGCAATGGTGGAACCATTGAAGAAGTCGAAGAGTGGGGTCTCCGCAAATTTGCCTATGAAATGGACAAAAAGCAGAGTGGATACTACGTCAACATGTACTTTGTTGCACCAGCAACAACTATTAGTCCTGTAGAGCGTAATATGCGAATTGATGACGATATCATGCGTTATCTAACCTTGAAATACGATGCAAAAATGCTACGTCATCGTGAATTGATTAAGAAAAATGCAGTTCCTGAAGTCTTCCCAGTATTGGATGAAGAAGAGGATGGCGACGACGAGTAACCTATAACAGTATAAAAGGAATTGAGACATGATTAAAAATCCATCGCACCCAAAGAAAAGTGTTCGCAAGGTAAAGCAGTGTAAATTTACAGAAGCAGGACTTGAATACATCGATTACAAAGATGTAGAGACTCTACAAAGGTTTACCAATGATCAAGGTAAAATTTTACCTCGACGTGTTACCGGTACCAGTGCAAAACATCAACGACAATTAACTACAGCAATCAAAAGAGCCCGGTTTTTAGGACTCATGCCTTATGTTGCTGAAAACCTACGATAATAAAACGAGATTACTATGAAAGTTATATTAACGCAAGATGTTGAAAAGCTTGGTGAATCAGGTGAACTAGTAACCGTTAAGGATGGTTACGGTAGAAACTTTCTTATCCCACAAGGAAAAGCAGTTCTTGCTACTAAAGGATCTATTGCCGAGCTAGAATTAATGCAAAAACGTGCCGCTAAAAAAGCGGAATTAAATGTTAAAGAAGCTAAAGAGCTTGCACAAAAAATTGAATCTACTCCAGTTACTATCGCAGTTACTACAGGAGAAGATGATAAGATTCATGGAACGGTTACCAATGTTCAGATAGCCGAAGCGCTAGATGAAAAAGGTATACAGGTAGACCGTCGATCTATTACTATTGATACCGATGTAAAGGTATTAGGTGAATATTCAGCAACGATACATTTGGTTGGTGAACTTAAACCACAACTTAAATTCTGGGTAGTAAAAGCCGAGTAATTGGAACGGTTTTTATTAACTTATTATTTATTTTGAAGAAATTGCCACATTCATCAAGAGTGTGGCTTTTTTTTTAAAGACTATCTTTATAAATTTTATCCTATAGCTACATGTTCTTAGTTAAAACTAAATTAATGGCACAAAATGTACGATTACTCCTACTATTAGCGAGTGTCCAACTATTTGGATATACATACGTATCGGCTCAAATACCCGACCCTGTAGATTTTAGAGTTACTTCTTCGCCTGATACCGTCTTGGCTGGTGATGAATTTGTTATCGGAATAAGCGCTGTAATAGAAGGTGATTGGCATTTGTATTCTGTTCTTAATGCGCCTGATGCGGGCCCTTTCCCAACTAAGTTTTCTGCAAATTCAAGTAACTTTTTTGTTTCATCAGAGGTTAGAGAGAGTACGGCTGAAATTGAGTTTGATCCAAACTTTGAAACTGAGCTAGGTTGGCACAGTAGTTTTGCCGAGTTTGAGATTCCTGCAACTATTTACACCTCAAAAACCGGCACTCAAATCCTAGATATAGAGGCTTTTTATCAAGTTTGTGACGACAGAGTTTGCCTGCCTCCCACATCGAAATCCATCATCGTTACCGTATTTGTAAATGGGGTATCTAATAATCCTTTAGAAGAAGCCACCCGAACCCCACCTGGCACAAATGGTACTACATTAACATCTTCCAGTTCCAGCACCGATTTTTCAGACTCAGGTCTTGGTTCGTTTCTTTGGATAGCTATACTAGCTGGTTTCGCTGCCTTACTTACTCCATGTGTATTTCCAATGATTCCACTAACGGTTTCTTATTTTGCCAAGCAAGAAGATTCAAAAACAGGAGTTGGTAAAGCACTACTTTTTGGTTTTGCCATTGTACTAACTTTCACCCTTATTGGGATGATTTTAGCGGCAGTAGTGGGTGTTTCGGGCGCACAAAATTTCGCATCCAATCCCTTTGTTAATTTCTTCATAGCAGCAGTACTTATTGCATTCGCTCTAAGTCTTTTGGGTATGTATGAACTACAGTTACCCTATCAGTTAACCAATTTTCTGAACCAAAAAAGTAATGAGAGTTCCGGCATATTAGGCATTTTCTTCATGGCGATGACCATTAGCGCAGTTTCCTTTTCATGTACCGCACCCTTTGTAGGAGCTGTTTTTGCTGCCACTACAGGCGGTGATTGGTTTTATCCGATCATTGGAATGATTGGCTTTTCTGCTGCTTTTGCAAGCCCTTTCGTACTATTTGCCATGTTTCCTAATCTTTTACAGTCATTGCCTAAAAGTGGTAGCTGGATGAATATGGTTAAAGTATTACTTGGCTTTGTAGAATTAGCTGCAGCTATAAAGTTCTTGTCCAATGTCGACTTAGTCTTAGGATGGGCATGGATTAGTCGACCTTTCGCTATTGCTTTTTGGATGGCCATTTTTATACTGGCAACCCTCTACATTTTAGGCTTCATTACTCTAAAAAATGAACAAAAACCTGATTCAATAGGTGCAGGCAGAATACTATTAAGTATACCTTTTCTAATGTTTAGCGTATATCTAATTCCCGGTCTAATGGGGTCATCATTAGGTATTTGGGATGCTTGGTTACCGCCTAAACAGGCTACAGATGTTGGTATAGTAAGTACCTTGGCTTCTATTCAAGGTGCTAATTCGAATGCCGATGCAGATGCCGGATGGTTAAGCGATTATGAGCGAGCCATAGATGAAGCAAAAATGGAAGGAGTACCCGTATTTATTGATTTCACGGGCTACACCTGTACCAACTGTCGAGCTATGGAATCAAATGTGTTCCCCTTAGCATCTGTACAGCAGAGATTCAATCAGATGAAAAAACTAAAGCTTTACACAGACGGTGGTACAGACGCCCAAAAAAATCAGCAACTTCAGTTTAGACTCACTGGAAATGTTGCACTTCCAACCTATGTAATACTAGATCCTTCTAACGAGACGGTAGTTGCTCAAGAACTTGGATTCGTTAGTGAGGATAAGTTTGTCCGGTTTCTAGATAATGGTCTAAATAGCTATAAAGGAGTAAATTAGGGAATACATCGCTACTGTTTATATTCACTTATAGTCTACTAAGTAGCGAATATGAGAAAACTATTTCCCTTTTTTTTGTTTCTGTGCTTTCTTCTAAGTGTGTCCTCTTGGAATGTTCATGCAGAGGTGAAAGAGGGTACAAGCTCTGTTTATACCTCTAATCTGGTCGAAAGTGATACATTAATAGTCCAAAAATTTTCACTATCTGACACTTTACATATTACCATGGGGGTTGTGGTTAGTCGACTAGAGGTGCAGATATTGGATCAAAGCCGATGGAGAGTAATCAACCCTGAGCATTGGTTATGGAATCCAAATTCTGGTGATTGGTGGATTCGTCCAGAGTATCACGCTTTTTATGCAGATACCACCCAACTTCAATTCATTTACAATAAATCCAGTTTTGAACCACGTTTCAATGACGCTGAATTATGGGCAAATAAACCACCTGAGCAGCAAGGGTATGCACTTAAACAAACGGGTAGAATATCAAGGGGTATTATCTCAGGTACCAATCAAGAAATAAGTTTGGAAAGTGGGCTCGATATTACACTGGAGGGAAATATCAGTGAGGAAACGACTTTAAAAGCCATATTGACGGATCGAAATATACCTTTTCAACCCGATGGTACGACCCAAACCATTCGTGAATTCGATCAAGTACTCATTCAGGTTCAAAATCCTGTGTATGATCTGAAAATGGGCGACGTGGATATTTTATTTGAAGATAATGAATTTCATCGTTTGGATAGACGTATCAAAGGGGGATATTTCGAGCGTAAAATGAATTACGCAGATGAAGCAACGGGGACCGTTAGAGGAACACTATCTACTACAAGAGGGGAATATACCAATGAACAGATTGCTGCTCTAGAAGGTGTTCAAGGTCCTTATCGAATAGGTACAGGCCGAAGTAACCTGTATTCGGTAATTCTGGCAGGTACCGAAAAAGTGTACTTGAACGGTGAGCGGCTGAAAAGAGGAGCAGATTTTGACTATACCATCGATTATTCCTTGGGTGAAATAACCTTCACAAAACAACAATTGATCCGTCAGGAAACTCGCATATTCGTGGAATACGAATATATCGAACAAGGATACAATAGAAGTCTAATAGCTTCTGAGGCTGAAATAATGTCTAATGATCAAAGGTTTGCATTTCGTACCATGTATAGTAGGGAAGCCGACAATGATGGATTATTAGCACAACAAATACTCTCCGATGAAGCCATATCATTGCTTCAAAATACAACGGACCCTAGTGATTTGTATGTCGACTCGGGCCGGTTGTGGGATGATGCTTCAAATATAGCCGTCGCTTATACTAAAAAAGATACCCTCTATATGGGTGAGTCACGTTCCGTATATGAGCATAGTAGTAGTTCAAACCGAAATAACGATAATCTCTACAGGGTGAATTTTTCCTATTTAGGGCCGTCGCTTGGAGATTATGAACTCATTGAAGGAAGCCTCAATCAACCCATTTATCAGTGGGTTGGCCCAAATAAGGGGTCCTATGTTGCCAAAGAGCCTTTGAAGGCACCTATACAACATCAAATTCTATCTTTGGCGGGGGATTTTAGCTGGTCACCTAATCTAAAAGTTACGGCCGATTGGTCTATGAGTGACTACCAATACAATCGATTTGCTCGGGTTGAAGGTGCCTCTAAACAGGGAATGGCCTATCGGGCAGGTATTCAGTGGCAGAATGAGGTATTCAATGCGGATCAATCCACCTTCAGTGCACAACTGCGTAGTGTAGATGTTAACTATGAGTCATCCGAACGTATTCAAGAGGTTGAATATCTAAGACTATACGATTTGGATCAAAACGTATTTCAACAACACTTAATGGGTGGAGAATGGAATTGGCAAAGGAATAATCATACCTTTGAAATAGGGATTTCTGAATTAGATGTTGGTGATGAAGCTCGTCTTAGGCAGTATGTTGCATTCAATTCAAATCAAGAGAGTCCCTGGAAGCTTAGCTATGAACAGGATTATGTTCAAAGAACCAAGTCGAGGATTAATAACGGGTATTGGTTCCGGCAAAAGGGATATTTAAATGTAAACCTGGGTGAAGCATTCTTTATTCAACCATTTGATTCGTATTCCATTGGAATGCACTTTGAACAGGAACAAAAGCTTCGGCAGTCCCTAGATTCGGATAGTTTATATCAAGGTAGTTTTCGGTTTGTGAGCTTTGGTCCTGGGATAATGGCAGATTACGATCGTTGGAGTTGGGGTATGTCTTGGCTTCTGCGAGAGGAAGAACAAGTGTTTGAAGGTAAGTGGAACCCCAGCTTGAGTATATTTGAGCAGCGTTATCACCTCTCATGGGAGACAAGACAAGGATTTACTGGGAAGCAGATGGTTCATATTCGAAATAGAAACACTGAAGATTTACCGTTTGATGAAGCCATAAAATCAACTGATCAATCTCTTTTACTTGATTCTCGTATCATTTGGGGCAAAGTAAATAAATTGGGCCAACTTCAGTGGGATTATGAAGCACTGTCCAAGCAGCGCAGTTCGTTTAGAGAAGTTTATGTATATGTGGGTCCAGAACTTGGTCAGTATGTTTGGATTGACGATAATGAAGATCGTATTCAACAGCTTATTGAGTTTTATCCTGAGTTAAGTCCAAATGAAGGGTCTTACATCAAAAGATTACTGCCTGGTAATAGCTACGAACCCATTGTTCAATTGAGAACTAGAATAGATTATGATTGGGAACCATTTCAAGGTATAAAATCCAATCGACCACTATTAGGTTCTTTGCAACTTAAACTAATGTTTTTACTTCGGGATGAAAATAAAAGTAATTCCCTAGATCAGATACTTCTATTCGATAAGGCGACTCTCTTTAAACAAGGGCTAAGTGTAAGCGGAGGTAAAGACCAGCGCTATAGTTTAAGGTTTAGACCGAATGCTACTGGCCTAGAGGGTGGTGTTGAATGGCTGAAAACGGCTACAAATCATGAGCGAAATATTGAATATTTGATCAATGCCCAACAATCTTTTCAAACCGACCTTTCGTATCGATGGAGCAATCAGTTAAAAAGTCGATTACTATTGACCAACAAACAGAATCTAGAGTACTCCGATGCCCTTCGAGATAAAAATTATGCATGGTCGATGAATCAAATTCAACCTAGTATAGAATATCGCTTTAATCGATCATGGAATATGGAATTTAGTGGATTTGTCAAAAGTCTTACTAGTGATCTAGGCTATGCAAGCGATTATTTAGGAGATGAACGTGCACAAGAAGGCTTTCCTGATTTCACCTTAAATCACATTCAATTAAGTATGCATCATAGGGTTTTTATTCCAAATGGAATTCAAGCAACAGCGCAACTAGCCGTGCAGGATATCTCGAGCGATAACCAGTTGAGTTCCTACTCAGAATACAGGCTAACGGAAGGGATGGGAACGGGTAGGACAGCTAAATGGCAGATGTCAAGTTCTTATCTTTGGAACGACTGGTTAGAGATAGAATTCGATTATTATGGTAGGACTTCCTATTTAGGGGTAGGGATTCACACAGTTCAACTCAAGCTAAGCGCCTTATTTTAACGAGTCATGAGAATTTGTTCGCTCATTACGGTTTGGCTTTCAAATTTTTTAATGACTTATGGGTAATGATTTTTAAACATCTAAAGCTTTGACATTTAATCGAATTTGGGTTATTCTTTTGACTCAATTTTACTGTTAAACAATAAACTATAATCGGAGTGAACATGACATCGTCGATTGCTCTCTTTTTACTTCAAGCCCCAGTAGAAGAGGGCTTCTTCAATCTCATCGTTGAAAAATTTAACGAAGGTAATGATGGAGGATGGATGTGGCCAGTACTCATTACGCTTATTGCGGGTCTAGCCATATTTCTCGAGCGTATTATTACCCTAAACCTAGCAGACATTAACACCCGCAAATTTATTGTGAGTGTACAAGAAGCACTGCAAGAAGGCGGCATTGAAGCTGCTGAAGAGCTTTGCTCTCAAACTCGTGGACCAGTTGCATCCGTTTTTCAAGCTGGACTTATGCGTTCTCATGAAGGTATAGACGCAGCGGAAAAAGCTATTGCGGCCTATGGTTCTATTGAAATGAGCTTCCTAGAAAGAGGCTTGGTTTGGTTATCCCTATTTATTGCTATTGCTCCACTATTTGGATTCCTCGGAACGGTAGTAGGTATGATTGAGGCATTCGATGATATTGAAGCGGCATCTGATATCTCTCCTAGTATCGTAGCTGGTGGTATTAAAACTGCACTTTTAACCACAGCAGGTGGTCTTATTGCAGGTATTATACTTCAGATTGGATACAACTACTGTGTGTCGAAAATTGACCGATTAATTGCTGAGATGGAAGAAAGTTCTATCACACTTATCGATTCTATTATTCTTCTCCAGGAAGGTAAACCATTGATTCCTGTTACTGAAACAACTGAATCAGAAGATTAATACCCAATCCAAAACAAGAGGAGGACATTATGACTAGTGGACTTATTGTACAAATCGCTGTAATTGGAACATTTGTTTTGATGGGTCTGGGTATTTTATCAATGGTTGTATCTGGTATTAAAGGACTTGTTCAAGGTAAACAAGACTTTAAACGAATCGCATTGATTTCTACACCAATCATCATATTTGCAGTTTCTTATCTTGCACTTAATGATGTTACCAAAGCAGGAGTTATGACTACAATGGGAATGATGGCAATAATGCTTGTTTCTATTGTATTCACTGGTTTGCGTGGAACATTCAAATTTTAAGGAGTCACGACCATGATGCTTAAAAAGAAAAAAAGAGAAGGAGCGGAGATCAATGGATCTTCCATGGCAGATATTGCCTTTCTTCTACTCATTTTCTTCTTGGTTACGACTACTATCAACGTAGATACAGGTATTGGGATGGTCTTGCCACCACCTTTGGATCCTGAGCAGGAACCACCCCCCATACGTGAACGTAACCTAATGAAGATACTTGTGAATGCACAGGGTCTTGTGTTGATGGATGAAGAGCCCGTGCCCATTACTGAGGTGCGTACAAAACTCATTGAATTCATCGATAATCCTGAAGATAATGAAGAGTTGGCAGTTTCCCCTGACGCGGCCATTGTATCGCTAAAAACTCAGAGAGAAACACCATACTCCATTTATATTGATATGTTGGATGAAGTGATGGGTGCCTATAAAGATCTTAGAGACGCAGCCTCTAGGTCTAATTATGGAGTGCCTTACGATGCTCTTGCAGATGACAGCCCCCAACAGAATCAAATACAAGACATGTATCCTAAGAAAATTTCAATAGCTGAACCGGATAGTTAACTATGGCACATTTTAAGAAAAAGCAGGCGGGTAGTAAGCAAGAAATCCCAACATCGGCGATGCCTGATGTGGTATTCATGTTGCTCTTTTTCTTCATGGTAACTACGGTGCTTCGAGAAGTCACGTTAAAAGTAAAACTTGACTTAACGCAGGCTAGTAACATTGAAAAAATAGAGCAGAAACGACTAGTTTCATACATTTATATGGGACCTGAGCGTCTACCAGGAAATCAACTGGGTGATGATAAGGTACAGATTGATGACGCAATAGTAGATGATATAGGTGCTATTCGTAACATTATGTATGATAAACTAATCGAAGAGCCTAAGCTAATTGTTTCCTTACGAGTAGATCAGAATTCCGAATTCGGGCTTTTGACCGATGTACAGAAAGAATTACAGCAGGCAGGTACATTTAGGATTAACTATTCAACTAAGCGACAAGCTGATTAATTCTAAGAAATTGATTAGGTATAAGGCATCCATGCTTTGCGTGGTTGCCTTTTTTTATATATCACTTATACTATGAAATTCACTCCAATCTCTGAAATAGGTACAAAAAAGCTTCAGGCTAAACTCTCTACTTTTATTGGTTCTAATACCTTATTAGAAAGTGACAATTACACTATTGAGTCTTTAAGATCCAAATTTAGTACTAATCACAGGCTCATTCAGCATAGCCTTACATTTGTAGAAGGGGTTCATTTTGATATAACTTACACGCCATTTGAACACCTTGGATATAAAGCTATTAGTCTATTGTCGAATGATTTCTATGCCCAAATGGGGCAAATCATTAGTATTGGGTGTCATTTATCCATACCAAATAGAGTCTCTGTTGAAATGATCGAGTCATTAGTAGCAGGATTAAATCAAGGATGCGTCGACAATGGATGTGCCTTGGTTGAAAAGAATGTGCAGAGTAATGCCCAGAGAATTATAATCAACATCTATGGTTTAGGGGTTACTGAAATACCTTCCAAAAAGGTGAAAGATCAAGTTAGTGAAGGTGATGCTATTTGCTTATCTGGGGATGTTGGAGCGGCCATTGCTGGTTTACGAATATTGATGAGAGAAAAAAAGTATTGGCAAGAACAGGGAGAAGGTAATTTTCAACCAGATCTGGGAGATTATAGCTATGTCGTACAACGACAGCTCATGCCTAAATCTAGAAAAGACCTCGTGGAATTATTTGAAAAAGAGCATATATCACCCACCACAGTACGGCATCTCAATGGGGGTGTACTCAACGAGGTAGCTAGTTTATGTGAAGATTGTGGTTTAGGAGCACATATCTACCAAGCAACACTGCCTATAGCAGTAGAAACACGGCAGGTAGCAGACGAAATGGAAGAAGATGTAGATAAGTATGCGTATTTTGGTGGTGAAGATTCTGAATTGCTTTTTACTTTACCCGAGGTAGAAGCCGATAGACTTTTTAAACTTTTTAAAGATTTTACGGTCATCGGTCGAATGACAGATTCTAAATCTTCGTTAGTAATACAAACGGCTGAAGGTGATATCCTCAGCTATGATGACATGAGAGTATAGTATACCTTTTGTCAGGTTTTATCTATTGGCACATTTTTTGCCAATACATATCATAATGGTTAGTAACGTTCATTTTATATAAATATCCAACTTAATGGCCGAGAAGAAGCCCTCATCAAAGAATCCACTAAAGTCATCACTTAACAATAAAAATGGTGCGAATCCAAAATTTCCAACCTGGGGATTCTTAGTTATTATTATGTTCTTAATTGTGATTCAGTTTATGTTTCTGAATCCAGAACCCAGTAATGGAATTAAGTACAGTGAATTTCTAGACCAGGTTAAAAAGGGGTACGTCGAAGAAATTATTATCAAAAACCAAGTCAATGTATACGGTAAATACAATGAAAGTGCTATAACTGATGGAGTAGTTAGTCCGCCTGAACAGGACAGCAGTCCACTTAATTTGCCGACTACCTTAACCGAAGAATATCGCACTTTTGTTACGACCATTTTACCTAACGATGAAATACGACCAATACTTGATGAGTATGGGGTTGAGTATGAGGTCAGAATAGAAGAAGAGTGGTTTAGCGGTGTATTTATGTGGCTCGTGATGATAGGGCTAGCAGTAGGTTTTTGGGTATTTATTTTCAGAAGAATGAACCCAGGTCAGCAGGTGTTAAATATTGGGAAAAACAAAGCCTCACTTTATGACCAGCAAACAGAGACTAAAGTCACGTTTAAAGATGTAGCTGGATTAGATGAAGCGAAAGCCGAAGTTGAGGAAGTGGTTGAATTTCTTAAGAATCCGCAAAGGTTCACCAAGCTAGGGGGTGTATTACCCAAAGGCGTATTATTGGTGGGCCCTCCAGGAACGGGTAAAACTCTATTAGCTAAAGCCACAGCTGGTGAAGCAAGTGTACCCTTCTTCAGTTTAAGTGGTTCTGACTTTGTGGAGATGTTCGTTGGAGTTGGTGCTGCACGTGTGAGAGACCTTTTTAAGCAAGCCAAAGAAAAAGCTCCCTGTATTGTATTTATAGATGAAATAGATTCTATTGGTCGCTCTAGAGGGAAGGGAATGGCAATGGGCTCTAATGATGAAAGAGAAAACACCCTTAACCAGCTTTTAAGTGAAATGGACGGTTTCAATTCCGACAAGGGTGTTATTTTGATGGCAGCTACGAACCGTCCTGATATTTTGGACTCTGCTCTACTTAGACCAGGACGTTTCGATCGTCAAATTCTAATAGACAAACCGGATCTAAATGGACGGGTTGAAGTTCTAAAAGTACATGTTCAAAAGCTAAAATTGTCCAGTAGTATTGACTTACGGGTCTTAGCCTCGCAGACGCCAGGTTTTGCCGGTGCAGAATTGGCTAACTTGTGTAATGAAGCAGCTTTGATTGCAGCAAGAAGAGGGAAAAAAGCTGTAGAAATGGTGGATTTCCAAGACTCTATTGAAAAAGTAATTGCAGGTCTAGAAAGAAAGAATAAGCTCATTAGTCCTGAAGAGCGTAAAATTGTCGCATACCACGAAGCGGGTCACGCGGTAGTTGGCTGGTTTTTAGAGTACACAGATCCAGTACTCAAAGTGAGTATCGTACCTAGAGGGCTAGCCGCGCTTGGGTATACCCTTCAAACCCCATTAGAAGATCGTTTTCTAATGACGACAGAAGAACTTAACGATAAAATTTGTGCATTGTTAGGTGGTCGAATTGCAGAGCATATTGTTTTCGGTAAAATATCCACTGGCGCACAAAATGATTTAGAGCGCATTACCAATATGGCATATGCCATGGTGGCAGAATATGGAATGAGTGAAGAACTTGGGTACATTTCATTGCGTGACTCGAACAATCCAGAAAATAGTTACGGGTTCAATCGTAAGTATTCCCCAGATACGTCGAATCGTATTGATGATGCGGTTCAGGCAATTATCAAGAAAAATTTTGATCGGACCCTTCAGTTACTTCAAGATCACAGAGAACAATTAGAGACCTTAGCGACCACTCTGTTAGAAAAGGAAGTCCTCAATCATCAACAACTCCGTGAACTATTGGGAGACCGACCAAAAGGTAAACATGCCGATGGTTTATTTACCGAAGCAAAGGTGGTTGATGAGGTGATTTCAGATGAAGAATCAAATGATGAAGACCCAACCGATAAAGAGTCGATGTATGATATAGCTTTAGACGAGCAAACAGCTGATGCTTCAACTTTAGATAACTTAGCATCAGAAGAACTTGGTGAAAATCAAAGTGCTGATGTAGAAGAAGAAAAAAAGGCTAGTAAAGAATCGAAATCCTCTGAATCCAATCCACAGGACGATCTTTTTTCATAGTTATTTGAATGGATAAACCTACTCGTATTATCTCCAATTAGGGTAGGTAACAATTTAGTAATCCTTCAATAACACAAGCATAACTACAAGGTAACAGTTAGTACATGCTTGCTGCTTAGTTTAGTTGCATAAATAGCAATAAAACTATCAGCACACGTGAAACAATTAACATTCTCAATACTACTCGTTATTGCTTTACTGAGTAGTGTATTGATGGCACAGAATACCGGATCAATTTCCGGTATTGTTGTAGATTCTGAGACAGGTGAAACCCTAATTGGGGTAAATGTGGTCTTGGAAGGTACCATGAAAGGTACAGCAACCGATATCGATGGTAGATATACTATCAGAAATGTCGAAGCAGGCACCTATACTCTTATCATTAGCTATATCTCATTTACTACTCAGCGGATAACTGGTGTAGAGATCAAGGCAGGTGAACAGCTTCAACTTGATGTTATCCTAGCGCCTGAAACTGAATTTCTTGATGAAATAGTGGTGACTGCGGAAGTTGTACTCGACAATGAAGCAGGCTTACTAAAACAAAGACAGAAATCAATCTCATTCAGTGATGCTATTTCTGCAGAGAGCATAGCAAGAACAGGGGCTGGTGATGCCGCTGGAGCTATGAAAAAAGTAGTTGGAGCATCTGTTGTTGGTGGGAAATATGTATATGTAAGAGGATTGGGTGATCGATATTCATCTTCACATCTAAATGGGGTAGAGTTACCTTCTGCGGATCCCGATAAAAAATCGTTTCAGTTCGATATTTTCCCATCGAATCTACTAGAAAACATCATTACCATAAAAACCTTCACGCCAGACAAGCCAGGTAACTTTTCAGGTGGATTGGTGGATGTATACACTAAGGATTTTCCAGAACAACGTACGTTTAGTGTTTCTTTTTCGAACGGGTACAATACGTTAAGTAGTGGGCAAAAAGGGTATTTATCAACAAGGGGTAGTACCGATATTATAGCTCAAGACGACGGTGGTAGAGATGTGCCTGATGGTATTTTAAGGTTTCTTGATGACCCTGAATTTGCGCTACCTTCTAGCAGCTCTGCACGTTTCAGATCAGAAGAAGCCTACGTTTTGGATGATTTCTCATCTCATTTCAATAATGAAATGGCACCCACCTTATACTCACTTCCTTATGATATGAGTGGTAGTATAGCTTATGGGGATCAAATTCAGTTCTTAGGTAATCCTTTGGGTTACACAATGAGTTTAAGTTATAGTCAATCAGCATCTAATTATAGAGATGGGACTATTGGTCGTTGGCAATTGATTGGCACTTTAGATCAATCACAAGGATTAACCAATCTTTTTGATCTTAATGATCAAAAGGCTTCTATCTCAAATGACATGGGCCTATTAGCAGGTATTTCCTATAAAATTTCGGAAAACCATAAAGTATCAACCAATCTTATTTCAACCAGAAGTGGTCAGCACTCAGCCCGCTACATTACTGGAATATGGAATGAAGAAGCCCCTGATGATATTTATCAGTCTTCAGTAATTCAGTATGTTGAGAGGGGGCTTAATGCTCTACAGTTTTCTGGGAAACATTATTTTGAGTCTTTAGCTAAATCCCAATTAGAGTGGAAGTATTCTAAAGCTAAAAATACTCAATCTGAGCCTGACCTCCGATTTCTCACCTACTTAGTAAGTGAAGCTCCCGATGGATCACCATTTCTTTCCCTAACCTCAGGTCTTCTTCAGCGTCCTGCAAGATTTTTCAGAGATCTTGAAGAGAGTAGCGACAATTTGGTCGTTGACCTATCAATACCTTTCACATTGTTAGGTAATACGGGTGGAAAATTCAAAACAGGTTTTTATCTGCAGACCATTAATCGTGATTTCTCTGAAAAGAGATTCGAATATGAAATAGGCTCTAGACCATTTAGTGACTTTTCAGATAATGTTAATGACTTCTTTTCCTATATGGGTATCGTGGATTCATCCCAAGTGGGCACCAGAATGCGATATACCTTTGGTAATCTCATAGATGATGATACCAATGATAAGAATCAGTATACCGCACAAAAAGACGTAACGGCTTATTATCTAATGGTTGAGCTACCACTTAGCTCTCGTTTAAAGCTTATAACGGGTATTCGTCCTGAAACTACCGGTATGAATACTATATCTGGTGATACCACAGAAACTCCAGGTCTGTTAGACAATACCGATTTATTACCAGCAATTAGTGCGGTATTTGGAGTCAATGACAATATGAATTTGCGTGCATCCTACACCAATACAATTGCAAGACCAACATTTCGGGAATTAGCTCCTTACACCACTTTTGACTTCGTGGGTGATTTCATATTCACAGGTAATGCGTCACTTAAAAGGACTCTCATCACCAATATGGATATTCGTTGGGAATGGTTTCCCAACTCTGGAGAGATTGTGGCACTTTCCGCCTTTTACAAGAATCTTGAAAATCCAATAGAACGAGTAGTCCGAATAGATGTAAATAGAGCAATGACTGTCCAAAATGTAGATAATGCCTTGGTTTATGGACTAGAATTTGAACTCCGAAAAAATCTATCGTTCATCAGTGAATGGTTAAATAACCTTCAGTTTTCTAGCAATTTTTCAGTTGTTCATTCTGAAGTTAGTATTCCTGATGCCGAGCTATTCAACATACGTATTAATGATCCAGATGCTATTGGAACACGTAGCCTGGCGGGTCAATCACCTTATCTAGTCAATTTAGACCTCTCCTATTTTAATGATGTTAACGGTCTATCTGCTGATTTATCATTTAATCGATTTGGTGATAGACTCTATTCAGTGGCTTTAGGAGCTATTCCGGATGTGTTTGAACGTGGTTACAGCACTCTTGACATGATTATTAATAAGTCTTTTTCAAACGGTTTGAAAGCGAAGCTTTCAGCAAAAAACATCTTGAACCCTGATGTCAAGATGACTCATGAATTGGGTAATGAAGAATTCATATACCAATCATACAAAACAGGTAGAAGTCTAAGTCTTGGCATCAGTTACTCATTTTAATGTTTAACAAACCCTAACAAAACAACAATAATCGTATGTATAAACGATCTCTACTATTCATAATGACACTATTCATAGTAAGCAGTGCTTGGGCACAAACTACTGTGAATATCACCAATGCCGATTTGGTTGAAGGCCAAGATTATACTTGGACAAAAGACAAAATCTATCTTTTACAGGATATGGTTTTTGTAAAACCTGGTTCAAAATTATTCATCCAAGAGGGTACCGTAATCAAAGGTATGCTTGGAGATGGTAATGATGCGACTGGTTTAGTGGTTACGATGGGTGCTCAGATTTTTGCGGAAGGTACCGCAGAGGAGCCCATTATCTTTACCTCTGAGATTGACGATTTAAATGGTTCGCTCACCGAACTTGATCGTGGTCTTTGGGCGGGTGTTGTTATTTTAGGTGATGCGCCTACCAATAACGCTACAGAAGATGGTACGAAACTCATTGAAGGGGTGAACGAAATTGCGAACCCAGAATCGTATGCTTCATACGGTGGTGATGACATTGACGATAACTCAGGGGTTATTCGTTATGTGTCCATCCGCCATACAGGTATTAACGTAGGGGACGTAGCCGGTAACGAAATCCAAGGATTAACCATGGGTGGCGTTGGTTCTGGAACGACCGTTGAATACGTTGAGTCCTTTGCTTCTAACGATGACGGTTTTGAATTCTTTGGTGGTACGGTAAACACCAAGTACTTAGTATCGGCTTTTAACACCGATGATGCGTTTGACTGGGATGAAGGATTCCAAGGTTCACACCAGTTTTGGTTTGCTATCCAAAGCCCAGGTAATGCTAACGACGGTTATGGCCGTGCGGCTGAGCAGGATGGAGCTACAGGTGATGAGAACACGACTCCATTTGCCCATCCGATTATCTCAAACGCTACTTACTTAGGTGCGGGTCAGGATGCGACACCGAATGCAGGTGACGGTTCTCAGCTGTTATTGTTCCGTGATAACACCGGTGGTGAGTACTACAACTCAATCTTCAGTGACCATGCTGGCCTAGCGGTTACTATTGAGGCGTCTGGGAAGGTTGCGGATTTTGATTCAAAGACACGTTTAGCGGCAGGAGATCTTGTACTTCAGAACAACTTGTGGTACGGATTTGGTGCGGGTAATACCATTGCTGAGTTTGCTGGTGGTGAAGACCAAGGGCACACCCGTGACTACCTATCGGATGCCGCCAATGCCAACCGAGTGGCCGATCCAATGTTGCGTGGTATTAGTCGAACAGCTGGTTCTAATGGACTTGATCCTCGACCATCAGAAGGATCTCCTGCGCTTGATCCATCAGGTGTTCAAGAAGTGGAGAATCCATTTATAAAACGAACCTCCTATGCGGGCGCATTCAATGCTACCGAAAACTGGATTGCTGGTTGGACTGCACTAGCTGCACACGGATATGTGAATAATGATGCTGTAGAATCTACCACTATTTATATTGAGGATGCTGATTTACCGGCCGGACAGTCATTCACTTGGACCAATAACAATACTTACGTATTAGATGGAATGGTCTTTGTAAAGCCAGGCTCTAAATTATTTATTCAGGAAGGTACGGTGATTAAAGGTGCTCTGGGTGATGGCGATAACGCATCTGGTTTAGTGGTTACGATGGGTGCTCAGATTTTTGCGGAAGGTACCGCAGAAGAGCCCATTATCTTTACCTCTGAGATTGACGATTTAAACAGTTCGCTCACCGAACTTGATCGTGGTCTTTGGGCGGGTGTTGTTATTTTAGGTGATGCGCCTACCAATAACGCTACAGAAGATGGTACGAAACTCATTGAAGGGGTGAACGAAATTGCGAACCCAGAATCGTATGCTTCATACGGTGGTGATGACATTGACGATAACTCAGGGGTTATTCGTTATGTGTCCATCCGCCATACAGGTATTAACGTAGGGGACGTAGCCGGTAACGAAATCCAAGGATTAACCATGGGTGGCGTTGGTTCTGGAACGACCGTTGAATACGTTGAGTCCTTTGCTTCTAACGATGACGGTTTTGAATTCTTTGGTGGTACGGTAAACACCAAGTACTTAGTATCGGCTTTTAACACCGATGATGCGTTTGACTGGGATGAAGGATTCCAAGGTTCACACCAGTTTTGGTTTGCTATCCAAAGCCCAGGTAATGCTAACGACGGTTATGGCCGTGCGGCTGAGCAGGATGGAGCTACAGGTGATGAGAACACGACTCCATTTGCCCATCCGATTATCTCAAACGCTACTTACTTAGGTGCGGGTCAGGATGCGACACCGAATGCAGGTGACGGTTCTCAGCTGTTATTGTTCCGTGATAACACCGGTGGTGAGTACTACAACTCAATCTTCAGTGACCATGCTGGCCTAGCGGTTACTATTGAGGCGTCTGGGAAGGTTGCGGATTTTGATTCAAAGACACGTTTAGCGGCAGGAGATCTTGTACTTCAGAACAACTTGTGGTACGGATTTGGTGCGGGTAATACCATTGCTGAGTTTGCTGGTGGTGAAGACCAAGGGCACACCCGTGACTACCTATCGGATGCCGCCAATGCCAACCGAGTGGCAGATCCTATGTTGCGTGGTATTAGTCGAACAGCTGGTTCTAATGGACTTGATCCTCGACCATCAGAAGGATCTCCTGCTTTAGATGCTTCTGCAGTAAAAACAGTTGAGAATGATTTCATAATGGCCACTGATTATGTGGGGGCTTTTGCGGATAACTATCTATGGATTCAGTCATGGACTGCTCTTGAAGCTCACGGTTACGTTTCCGCCGTATCGGTATCTAATGAAGATGAGACCATTATCTCAGAAGATCTGCCAAATGTTGTTCAACTTCACCAGAATTATCCGAATCCATTCAACCCTAGCACTCAAATAAGCTTCACACTTCCTGAAGCACAGCAAGT
>CAKZLH010000375.1 GCA_937125285.1 uncultured Balneolaceae bacterium
GTTCCCATTCGTAAAAATCCAAATCCCCAAAAAATGAAATCAAAAACAAGACTTCCAACCGCAATGGCCCCTAAGTAATAAAGTCCATCCAATCGACCAATAATGGCCGTATCAACCGCACCTAACAATGGCACAGAGATATTACTAAGGATATTTGGAAAGGCTAATCGAAGTATTTTAGAATGGTATGAATTCGTGGGCTGCACCGGTTGCATATAAAAAGGTGTGAATGTATTTTGGAATGATTATTTTAACACGAAATTGATTCACTAACTAATCGATCTGTCGTCCCATGAACATAGATACACGAAATAAGATACTAAGTGTTGTATTCGGAGTTACCATCATTTTTCTTTCTTGGTTGCTTTACGATTCAATTGTAACACCTTATAAAGTTGTAGAAGAGCGAAAAGCTGAAACAGAGCGAGTTCGGACGCGGATGCTAAGTCTGAAAGACGCCATTGTTAACTATGAAGCTCGTTATGGGCACTTTCCTCCAACCGAGGGTGGGCTTGACAGTGTGGTGGCTTATCTATCAACCGATAGCTTAATGATTGCAATGGGAGACTCTCTTTTCCGTCAAATGCCGCCACTAAGCTATTCTCCTGAGAGTATCATTGTGAGTCCAAGAGAGTCTGGAGCTACTTTCCTCTATACTCGAAACGACACCATTAGACCCCCTCTCTACCTCTTAGAAGACCCAGACACCGATGATGCGGTAGGTAGTCTCTCAAGAACCACTATGAGGAACGCTCCTAACTGGAACTAATGAGTACTGGGGCCTCCAATCTAGGAGTCTGTTTTTTTGCAGGTCGCATGCTGTACAGTGTGGCCGAAAAAGGGGAAAAGAATTCGGTTCAACGCATAGGTTCCTATGAGTTTAGCTTCGATATCATGGATGCTCTTTTAGATCCAGGTTCAGAAGCAGGTACCCAGCTAAAAGCGGTCTTTAAAGACTTAGAACAAGAGTTTTCACTCGAGAGTATTCGAATACTCAGTTATCCCGCTCACGAATGTTGGACGGCTTTACCCAAAGTTGTTTTCGATGATTCTGAGGAGCGTGAACAGCACATAGCCATTCTCATGAAAGGGGTGCCTAGAGAAGATATTGAAGTAACTTGGCATGCGGTAAGTAAAACTCAGTTTAAGTTTTTATGCTTACGAAGAGCCCATCTCATGAATAATTATCGGAATTTTAGTGACCAAGTAGCCATTAACGAATGTTGTAGTGATTTTGAAATTGGAGGAATTTGGTCTACGCATCATCGGCCTGGTGGATCTTTTTTACTAATAGGATGTCATAAAAATTTAATAACCATATCCTCATATCTCTTAGGTAGTTTTCGAGCGGCTACCTATATCTCCTATGATGATCCAGAAGATATTCCCTATCTGTGGCTACAGCACGCTGAACACTCTTCATGGTTGCGAGGGCTTCACGAGCATGTATATTATTTTGGAGAGGACTGTCATGAAATCGCACTTAAACTGAGAAGCTTTATTGATCACAGTTCATCTCAAGTAGTTTTAAATTCGCTTGAATCCATGGGTGTTGACGCGGAAGAAGAAACGTATGGATTTGACTTGGCCTCTGCTTTTCCTGCCATCATGATGAGTCTAGACATCGAATAGAGTAGCCATAACTGTTATGAGAATAATTACTGGCAAATTAAAGGGGCGCCGATTTGAAATTCCAAAGGGTTTAGATGTGCGCCCAACCACCGATCGTACCAAAGAGAGTATGTTCAACAAGATAGAGGCCTATACCTTTATTCAGGGATCTCGAGTATTGGATTTATTTGCAGGCTCCGGGAATTTGGGTTTTGAGGCTATTTCTCGTGGTGCCCAAAGTGTGTTAGCGGTAGATGTAGATTCGGCCAACTTGAAATTGATCGAAAAAATTGCCCGCAATTGGGGAATTGACCATCAGATTCAAACCGTATGCAGTGACGTTCAACGTTTTCTGGAACACCCATCACAGGCCTATAATTATATCTTTTGTGATCCTCCCTACCATTATGAATGGATGGACCAAATGATTGAACAAATTTTGGAAAAAGGCTGGCTGTCAGATAAGGGTTGGTTCTTGCTAGAACATGACAAATATCATAACTATAAAGACCATAAACACTGCTTTTTCAGCAAAGCCTATGGTCGTACAACGGTTAGTATTTTTCAGGCACAACCTGTAGATTCAGAATTATGAAACACATTGCTTTATACCCAGGCTCATTCGACCCCTTTACCAATGGTCACCTAGATATTTTGCACCGAGCTACCAAACTTTTTGAAAAAGTAGTAGTCACGGTGGCAGTAAATAATGAAAAAAAATCTGTGTTTTCAGGAGATGAACGGGTCCAACTCATACAAGAGTGTCTTTCGGGAACCGAGTGGGGCGCCCGAGTACAAATCACTCAATTTACTGGGCTTTTGGTCGATCACGCTAAAAAAATGGGGGCACATACCCTCATTAGAGGAGTCCGACAGATCTCTGATTTTGAATACGAATTTCGAATGGCATTAACCAACAAACGTTTGGCTCCATCAATTGATACCGTTTTTCTCATGCCCGATGAACAACTCACCTTTATCTCTGCCTCTTTAGTTAAAGAAGTAGCGTATTGGGGCGGGGACTTGGGTTCATTTGTTCCTAAACATGTTGAAATTGCCTTAAAAAATAAACTTCATCCCTCATCATCTTAAGTATTTACTCACACTCATGATCTCATCACGCGCACTGGAATTACAACCATCGGCTACGCTAAAGGTAACAGGCCGAGCAAAAGAACTACAAAGAGAAGGTCGCTCTATCGTTTCATTAAGCGCCGGAGAACCCGATTTCAAGACCCCAAGCTTTATCTGTGATGCCGCCATTGAAGCGATTCGAGATGGTGCCCATGGATATACCATGAACACGGGTACACCTGAACTTAGAGAGGCAATTTGCGCCAAACTTAAAAGAGATAATCAACTCGATTATCAACCCTCTGAAATTATTTGCTCTAATGGGGCGAAACAATCGGTGGGATTTGCCTTATTAGCCATGGTGAATCCAGGAGATGAGGTCATTATTCCTGCGCCCTACTGGGTTTCGTATCCTGCTATGACACAACTGGCTGAAGGGGTACCCATAACCGTTAGAACTTCCTTTGAAAATGACTACCGGCTCACCCCAGAACAACTGGAAGAAGCCATCACAGACCGTACTCGGGTACTCATTTTGTGTTCCCCTTCTAACCCAACGGGATCTTGTTACAGCCGAGAAGACTTGGAAGGTCTTGCTAAAGTGCTTCGAAAGCATCCTCAGGTTTCCGTGATTTCTGATGAAATCTACGAGTACATCGTATTTGACGAAGATCACGTGAGCATTCTAAATGTTGCACCTGATTTAAAAGACCGAGTGGCTTTAATCAATGGCTTCTCGAAAGGCTTTGCCATGACGGGTTGGAGATTAGGGTATTTAGCCGGATCGGAAGATTTGGTGAAAGCCGTCTCTAAAATTCAAAGCCAAGAAACCTCAGCCCCCTCCACAATATCGCAAGCAGCTGGTTTAGCCGCCTATTCAGGTACCTTGGATGAAGTCCATGCCATGAGGGCTTCCTTCAAAGAGCGTAGGGACTTCATGGTTCAGGAGCTAAATAGCATTGAGGGAGTTAGTTGTTTTAGCCCGGGCGGTGCATTTTATGTATTTCCTGATATTTCATCCTACTTAGGGAAAAAAACTCCAGATGGAACCCCAATAACGGACTCTACGAGTTTGTGTCTTTATCTTTTAGATGCATGCGGCTTAGCAGTAGTTCCTGGGGATGCCTTTGGTGAACCCAATGGATTACGTATGAGTTATGCGGCCGGCATGGATGACTTAAAAGAAGCGCTCCAAAGATTCAAAAAAGGGTTGGAGCAACTTAGTTAACCACTTGTTGCCCAACCTCACCACATTACGAATTTACCACCTTAGGACTTTAGAATGCCCAAATTGTTCGTGGAATCAGTAAAATATTGCGTTACTGATTAATAGCTTCCCATTGTGCCAAAATCCTCGGAAAAATGGATTATCTATCATATAGATAACTTCACCCTGCCCCATGGGTTGCACACCATAAGATAGGGACTGGGCAATGGATTCCTGAGCTTTATGTCCCACAAAACCACTTCTGGGGCTGCCATCTTTAACCACCCCAACATTCCATCCGTCCTCAAGATATTCATAGGCAGTCGATCCTAATTTTAACGACATATACTGTTCCCCATATCCAAATGCTAACGGATGTGTAGGATCCATATGAAGCGGATAAATGGCTCCTGCATTAAAATTCACTACCGATGCCCGCTCGGCATCCCCGTAGCGCATTAAACGGTCCTCGGGATTATCCTGATCATCTGAATCGTTCGATTTACGCTGTAATGAAAAACCATCCTTACCTGCTAGAAAAGCATTGGCTCCCTCAACCGCAATCAAGCTACCTCCCGCGCGAACCCATTGACGTATGTCGGATAGCTGGCTATCGGAAAGGCGATACCCGTAGGATCCCGAGGGCATTATAATAACATCAAATTCCGACCAATCCATACGGCTTAATTGATCCGCTGAAATCATTGTGACCGGATAGTTCAATTGCTGGTCAAAGAAGTGCCAGATATGACCCACCATATTGCTAGAGGTTCCTTCACCCGCAACTACTCCAACTCGTGGAGCTTCTATAAATTGAACCGATGAAGAACCAAAATCTTTACCCTGAGTTACTAGGCCCGAAGTTACGGGTACCAAGGTCCGATTAAATACCAAAGCCGCATCCTTCAAAATAGAATCGAAACGATCACCTAGTTTTTCATTTCCTTTACGAGTAATGACCAAGGTTCCAGGATCATAGTTTTTGCCTTGAATACTGAAGGATTCCTCGGCATAACGAGCGCGAACTCCTTGCTTGAAGAGATGTGCCAAAAACTGAGCATCATCAAAGGATTTCCACTCCGCCAAGTACGCATAGGGAGTGCTCACCACAGGCGTCAATTCAGATTCCGTGTCAAAACTGATAGGTTGAACTTCCACTTGCCCCTGGATGGCATAACCTTCAACTCCAAACGAATAATGCGCTTCCCATGCGGTAATATCATAGGTAAGTGAATCCGCTAATTCTGGCTTAGGCTCGAACAACACTCGCACTAAGGTGCCTTGGGGCTGATAGGTATTCACAATGTAATCACCTTGCTCGATGGTTACTCTGCCCACCTGACCCGTTTGATAATCAAAACCACTCGCTCTTACCTCATTAACCGCTTCTTGAACCTCAATCTTTTGGGCCATCAAGTACCTCAGTAAACGACTTGCGTTATCTGGATTACTGTTTCGCTTTATCACGAAGGTTTTATAGGTTCCTGACCCATTATTTCTGGTGGTATCAAAATATTTTTGAAACTCCTCGAGCACTCGTTCTTTTTGGTTCAC
>CAKZLH010000376.1 GCA_937125285.1 uncultured Balneolaceae bacterium
TCACCTTTAAGGAAGTCGAGGTTGAGCATACCGTACTGAAAGGAACCATCATTGAAAAAGACATCTTCTGTACTACCTATGTAATAGACATCTGAAATAAATAGATTCTCATCTAAAACAACGGCATACATACTTGCTATATCAAAGCCAGGTTCCATTAAAAAGTTATAAGCAAACTCCATAAACACCGTTTTATCATCAGCAATAGTCGACATATCAAAAATCGGCGAATAGGCTTCAGTCACAGTATTATCTAGGATGTAATAATCCTCTGTATTACCCACACCAAGTGCAAAGTAAGGGAAATCCATAGAACCATAATTGAGTACATCCCATTCATGACCCAAACCAAGACTGTAGTCTCGAGTCAGCCACTCTTCCGATAAGATACCCGAGTCAAAACCCTCATAGTAGATTACCTCTAATGAGGGGTCTGCTGCCATTTCAGATCTACGAGGCTGTAACCTATCTTGAGATTTAAGTTTTGCATTAGGCTGCATAGTTAAACCACTCAAGTCTCTGGTTTTTAATTGCTCCATTCGATTTGAACGGATTTTATTCACATTCGCTGCCTCTTTCGTGCCGGGGCTAGCTAGTTTCATTGGTGGCGCATCTATAGCAAACCCATCATCAAACCGGCTGAGGAATTGATCTGCATAATAGTCTGCGGTCACAATACCCCCATTTTTCATTTCAAGAGTATAGTCAATAGCCTCTGTTGCAGCATCAAAAACTCCAAGGTCTACATATGGCTCTGTGAATTGTACGTTCACAGTAGCTGCCTCAAACATCATAACATGATAAGGCGAGCCAAAGCTAATGGCTTCTGGACTATTGTTATAGACCACCGTTTCTAAGGCATAAAATCCATCTCCAGTTACTGAAGAGTTAACACTCACCATGATTTCTTCCGAAGAACCTGCTTCTACCAACCCATCGGTTTCAGAGAAGAAATAGGGTTTTGGTGTCACTTCGATACCAACATTATCAAAGAGTGCACCGAAGCCATCCACAAATGACTCGTCGGTATTCATTATAAACCAAAACTCTACATTCTCAAGCCCTGCTAAGGAAAGCAGGTCTAAATAGGCAGTATAGACAAATCCATCATTGATTAAATTACCATTATCTGTAATATCTAAGGTCATTACTCGCTGTCCGTTGGAAAGCACATTCACATAAAAGAAATCATATCCTACCTCAAGTGAAGCAGCGTAGTCAAAGAATAAATAAGAGGGTAAATATTCACTACCATCAAATTCTAAAGCAGTAAAATCGAAGATAGGTGAACCCGCTACCGCTATCGTATTATTACTATACCCATTAGTAAAATCACCGGCAAAAAAGGAGTAATCACCAAAATCAAATATTTCTGCTAACTCAAAGGTTTTGTCTGCACCATCACCTTCCCCATAGGCCAAAGTAATCCAATCATTGGCTACTGAGTCAGGGCTATTTAAATCATCGAACCAAAGTAGCGCCGATTCCGTACTACCAATATTATCCATTGAAAGCGTAATATTTGTACGTTGAGCACCAACTATATCTTGCTGCACCTTTGCCATGATTTCGTCATTTAATGACTCCCGCTCACCAGCTGTTAGTGAATTGGGTTTACCTTCTCCAGATTTAAATGACGTCATAGGTTTTAACATTTCTGTTAAATCATTATTGAGAACATACAAGGTCTGCTCTAAATCAAAATAAAGGTCACCGGCACCATCATTCACAATTTCGAAACTAGTTTGTGCCACAGATCCCGATGGAATGGCTCCAAGATCTTCGAAATCAGGGAAAAGCTCGATGGATGGGAACACTTGTTCTCGTCCAACTAATGAGATTTCAACGGAGCTACCACCCGATAACGATAGAGTAGCCACCGACGCTATCTCATCGGTAACCATTCCGTTATAGAAAGCAACAGGTAATCCGTAAGCACCACCCGGTGCTATCTCTTCTGGAATAAATGCATACTTAGTTGCAAAAGCACCCTCTGCTCCTGAGAAGCTCACCGATTCAACAGTTACGGCCGATCCTGTGGTATTTATAAAGCCAATCGTTTGCTCAGCTGGACCATCAACATAAGTGCGTTGAAATAAGGCCACATCATCGTGAGACACGGAAGAACCCACAGAAGACTCCAACATTGCATAGGCGTTTAAACGCTCTCCCTCTCCCACAGCATCAAATGAGGATACATAATCACCAGAAGCTAGTACTCTAGTCATTAAGGCGTGACCCGATTCATTTGGATAGGCTGCTTTTGCCAAGGCGATGGCACCCGTAACTTGTGGTGAGGCCATGGAGGTTCCTGATAAGTATACATATCCATTTCCCGGATAGGTTGAAGCGATATTAGATCCTGGAGCTGCAATATCTACTGTGAAATTTCCGTAATCCGAAAAGCCTGAAAGTAGATCGGCATCATCACTACTCGCCACGGTTATAATATTGGAAGAGGTAATATTATTAGGTATTGAATAGTAGGGAAGTTCATCTCTATTCAGTGTACTGTTTCCAGCCGATACGACCCAAAGCGCTTCATAGAGATCGTGGTGATGCGCATACATAGACATCACTTCTATAAATCTCTCAGAAGACGGGTCGTTGAATATGCGACCGCCACCCCAGCTCTGATTGATGGCCGTTATTTCTACACCTTGCTCTAAAAGAGTACTGATGTAATGATATCCAAGGATGATGGCGAGTGAATTAGTGTACCCATATTCATCAAAAATCATCACAGATATC
>CAKZLH010000377.1 GCA_937125285.1 uncultured Balneolaceae bacterium
TATTTGCGGCCGTTAGTGTGCTTATGGGTACCTTAAGTGTGCAAGCTTCGGCCGCTCATCAAGTGGCTATCAATATTGCGGCAACGGTGTTTATGATTCCTCTTGGCTTATCGATGGCCATATCGCAAAGAGTCGGAGTTTCCATGGGAAAAGGATTACTTTCCGAGGCACGATTTCGTGGGTTTACAGGAACCGGACTTTGTATGGGTATTATGAGCATAACCGCCCTAATTTTACTTAGTTTTCCTTCCACCATTGTAGGAGTGTATACCCAGGATGCCGAGGTGATTGATCTTGCGATACAGCTGGTGTTTTTTGCAGGAGTATTTCAGCTTTCAGATGGCTTACAGGTAGGTGCATTTGGAGCCTTAAGAGGTTTAAAGGATACTCGAATGCCCATGGTATTTAACTTCATTTCATACTGGTTGATTGGTTTTTCCGTGGGTTACTATTTAAGCTTCACACTAGAATTAGGCCCAAAAGGTTTATGGATTGGACTCATTGCTGGCTTGAGTATGGCGGCTATCTTACACAATACCCGCTTCTATCGATTAACGAAGTCTGACCGTTCTAACTAATAAGCAAAACTAGCACGCTTTAGCTGCTAAGTAGTGAACCAAAGACCTTAATAATTTGTACTTCTATTATGTCTGTGTATATACATCATATCGAAACAAGCGTTCCAACCATTCAGGGAGAACAACGAGCACTTCTAGATCGATTAAAGAAGATTCATGAAGGCGATCGAAAAACTCAAGCCATTCTCCATCGGATTTATCAGCAGTCGGGCATTGAAAACAGACATACCGTAATTGAAGACTATTTTTCCGAAGATTCGGATAGCTTTTTCAATCGCTGCTTCAATCCAGAGGCCATTCCCACAACTGGTGAACGCAATCAACGCTATGAACAGGCCGCAAAAGAGCTTTTTCTAAAAACAGCCGAACAGCTTATTAAACAACAAAAAACAGCTGAGCTCCCCGAAATAACCCATGTAATAACGGTTTCATGTACGGGATTTTTTGCCCCAGGACCCGATTATGAAATCGTGAAAAAGCTAGGATTACCCTCCTCTACTCAGCGTTTTCATGTGGGTTTCATGGGCTGCTATGCGGCTTTTCCAGCGCTTCGAATGGCGCACGCTTTTTGTGCTCAGGATCCAAATGCGGTGGTGCTCATTGTGGCCACCGAATTATGTTCGCTACATTTTAGCCCAAAAACAGACCCTGACACCTTAATTGCTGGCTCGGTGTTTAGTGACGGATCGGCTGGAGCATTGGTTTCTGCGATTAAACCAAAGGGTAAAGGCTTTGAATTAAAGGGTTTCGCGAATGATTTAGCCTATGAAGGTGAGCAGGATATGGCTTGGACCATTGGTGATACGGGTTTCGACATGACCCTCTCCTCCTATGTGCCAGATATCATTAAGCAGAATCTAAGTACCATTACCGATCGATTATTCACCACCTTTGACATCCGTCAAGAGCATATATTGGATTGGGCCATTCATCCAGGAGGACGAGCGATCTTAGACAAGGTAGAGCAAAACTTAGACCTGGATAGCGTACAAATTCAGGCCTCACGTAAAGTATTACAAAACTATGGGAACATGAGTAGCGCTACCATATTGTTTGTATTAAAAGAACTGCTAGAGGCTGATTGGGACCACAGGTTGCCACTAGTACAAGAGCCGAAACTTGAACAAGTGCAAAAGCTACAAGATGAGCAAGACCCTGAGTTATCACCTCTGGTGTTAGCTATGGCTTTTGGTCCTGGTTTGAGTATTGAAAGCGCCTTATTAGCTAAAGTAAAAGGCTAAACCTAAGTTATGCTTGTATTCCGTTTCCAGATAATACAAGGTGTTAGAAACTGAATAATGATCAAATTTGCAAATCTAGATCAAAGGGCCTCCCATCTCAGCGAACTCATGGATGATGCGCAGGCACCTCTATTGTATCTGCATAATACCTATCGTGATTTTTTTTATCTGAATCGACTGGTTTCTCAGTGGCGTAGAATATACAAACACAAAATTACACCCCTTTTACGTCGTGACCCCAACAAAAGCTTTCGGCTGCTGGATGTGGGATGTGGAGGTGGCGACATCGCCTATTATCTATTAAAATGGAGTCAAGCTGACGGTTACAACCTCCAAATTACGGCTATTGACTTGGATGAACGCGCCATCCGATGGGCGGAACAACAACAGGAAAAACAAATACAACAACAAAACCAGCAACTGGAACAAGGCCGCCAACAAATAGAATTCAGGGTAGCTTCAACCCGAAAATTACTCGACGAGAAAAAGCATTTCGACCTGGTGATTAGCAATCATGTCCTACATCACCTTAGTGACGAAGAGGTATCGGTTTTCCTAGAAGAATGTCAACAATTAGGGTCTACGGTAATTTGTAATGACCTAGAAAGACATCCCATTTCATACCTTATATATAGTGCGTGTTTCCCTCTGCGCTTCCGAAAATCGTTTATTTATGAAGACGGAAGAATGAGTATACTAAAGAGTTTTACCCAAAAAGAGCTTCAAAAATGGAGTCCTAATAACTGGCAAGTGACTACGTTGTTTCCATTTCGTCTGCTGGCCATTTACCATGAAAAACCCACCGAAAAAGAGTCCTTGGATAGTCGTGCTCGGGAGGTTTCGGTTTGAAACAACCCTCGACCCAATCAGTGAATTCTCCTGAAGCAAGGAAATCGACCCAACCCTCGACCCAACCAGCAAAAGCAAGTGCAGCCACAGAAAAACAGCCCATCATGATTGCTGGCGCCGGTCCAGCAGGTCTGTTCATGGGGTTATGTTTGGCTGAAAAGGGATTTGAGGTGCAGATTTTTGAAAAAAGAACAGAGCTCATTTCCGATTCTCGCTCTTTGGGTATTCACCCTCCAAGTTTACGCATGCTCGAAAAACTAGGAATCTTGAATGAATTCTTAAAAAAAGGAATAGAAGTGCCCATGGGTTGGGCACATGATGGGCGAGACTTGCTAGGGAGCATTGATTTTTCAGGAATCGACCAGAAACCATCTTATATCCTGATTCACCCTCAAAACGAGACGGAAAAAATCTTAAAGCAAGCATTCATCGAACGCATGCCTAATGGGATTCAATATGGAACATCCATTGAATCCTTTACCGATCTCGAATCCGAGATAGCACTCGAGGTGCGAGACCATCAGCACGAACTCCGGACGTACCATACTCCTATCTTAGTTGCCTGTGATGGAAAAAATAGTACGCTTCGAGAAGCCGCTGCGATTTCCTATGAAGGACTTAACTATCCCGACACCTACCTCATGGGAGACTTTCCTGTGGTTGCTTCGGATCCCAAAGAGCCGATGGTCTACATCACTCAAGAGGGATTGGTTGAATCCTTTCCACTACCCGATGGGAAACGAAGATGGGTGGTAAAAACCGAGGAGTACATTCGCAACCCCAAGGTCGAGGAGCTTAGCCAAATTATTAAAAATCGCACGCATGTCACACTTGAAGCTAATCATTGCTCTATGATTAGTAGTTTCGGGGTACAGCATAGGAAAGCGAGCAAACTACAACGTAATCGATTGTTTTTAGTTGGAGATGCCGCCCATGTGGTAAGTCCTATAGGGGGGCAGGGGATGAACTTGGGATGGTTAGGAGCTTGGCAATTAAGTGAGGATTTAGCAAGCATGAACTTGGAGGTAACCGGGCCCTTGAAAATCACCAACTATCAGCGCCATTTTTACGCCACAATTAAGGAAGTTGCCAAGCGAGCCGAATGGAACATGAAAATGGGGCGTAAGAGTCTATTTCACAGGCTGAAGGTACAGATTATCCGCCTACTACTTAGCACTCCTTTGACCGCAAAGTTTTTAGCCGGACGTTTTACTATGTCCGGCTTATCGTTCCCAAAACTGCCTTAAGATCATCTTATTTTAGGCTATAGCGCCCTAAAACGAAGACTAGCCCTAAGGATTAGGCTTTGCTCTTTTGCACGTAGTCGAGTAGCACGGTATGTAGAATACCACCGTTTCGATAATAATCAACTTCTACTGGGGTATCAATTCTACAATCGGTTGTAAACTCAATCACGCTACCATCGGCTTTGGTGGCTACCACTTGGATTTCCTGACGAGCTTGCACCTGATCATCTACGGCGATATCGAAATGTTCGGTACCATCTAAACCTAGACTATCGGCGGTAACCCCTGGCTTGTACTGAAGGGGTAAGACGCCCATTTGTACCAAATTGGATCGGTGAATACGTTCATAGGATTCGGCAATAACCGCTTTCACCCCGAGTAAGTTTGTTCCTTTAGCTGCCCAATCACGAGAAGAGCCAGTACCATATTGCTTTCCAGCCAAGGCAACCAGAGGTGTATTGGTCGCTTTGTATTTCAGGGAAGCTTCAAAAATGCTGGTCACTTCATTTTCCGGGAAGTAGGTAGTAAATCCACCTTCTGTTCCAGGAGCCAACTGATTTTTAAAGCGAACATTTGCAAAGGTTCCACGAGTCATGATGCGATCGTTTCCTCGGCGAGAACCATAGGAATTGAAATCGATACGCGCTACTCCGTGATTTTTCAAGAAAACTCCGGCAGGAGCATCTTCTTTGATGTTTCCGGCAGGCGAAATATGATCGGTGGTTATTGAATCACCCACCTTCACTAAAGCCCGAGCGCCTTTTATGGGCTGGATAGATCGGTATTCTTCCGACATATCCATAAAGAATGGTGGTTCTTGGATGTAGGTAGAGGCTTCATCCCATCCAAACAACTCTCCACCGGTGACTGGGATAGCTTCCCAAGTAGGA
This sequence comes from uncultured Balneolaceae bacterium, assembly GCA_937125285.1. Taxonomy (GTDB): domain Bacteria; phylum Bacteroidota; class Rhodothermia; order Balneolales; family Balneolaceae; genus UBA1275. The sequence goes on from CAKZLH010000377.1 coordinate 4,806, forward strand.
GATTCAAAGACATCTTCGTACATCTTGTTGAACAAATCTGGACGAATGGCATTGTCTAATTCAGCGGCAACCTCTTCGGTGGTTGGCCAGATTTCTTTCAAATACACATCCTTTCCATCTTTGTCTTTACCGATGGGCTCGGTCGCTAAATCAATATCAACCGTTCCCGCCAAGGCATAGGCCACAACCAATGGAGGTGAAGCCAAGAAATTAGCTTTCACATAGGGATGAATACGGCCTTCGAAGTTTCTGTTTCCGCTAAGAACACCTGCTACAATCAAATCACCCTCTTTTACGGCCTTCTCTACCGGCTCGGGTAGTGGTCCCGAGTTTCCAATACAGGTAGTACAACCGTAACCCACTAGGTTAAATCCAAGGGCATCTAAGTGCTCGGTAAGGCCTGCTTCGTTCAGATATTCTGTTACGACTCGAGAACCTGGTGCCAAAGAAGTTTTAACGTAGGCGGGAACTTTCAAGCCTCGTTCAACAGCTTTTTTAGCTACAATACCCGCCCCTAACATCACACTGGGGTTAGAGGTATTTGTACAACTCGTAATGGCAGCAATCACCACATCTCCATGCTTCATTTCAATATCCTGACCATTACGATACATGGCTTTATTGGCCAATTGAGACTCATCTAAGTCAAATCCCATGGTAGGATTATCGGAGGTGAGTGCCGCACCAAAAGTCTTTTTCATGTTGCCTAGGGTAATTCGATCGTGAGGCAACTTTGGACCGGCCAAAGAGGTCTCCACTGTACCTAAATCCAACTCAAGGGTTGAGCTAAATTCGGGATCGGGGGTATCATCGGTTCGAAAGAGTCCCTGAGCTTTGGTATAGTTTTCAACTAATTGAACCAATTCCTCGGAACGACCCGTTCTTCTCATATAGCGAAGAGACTCGTGATCGATTGGGAAGAATCCCATAGTCGCCCCATACTCTGGCGCCATATTCGCTATGGTAGCCCGATCTGGCAAGCTCATATTGCTAATACCTTCACCATAAAACTCAACAAATTTACCTACCACACCATGCTTTCGTAGCATTTGTGTAACGGTAAGAGTTAAATCCGTAGCCGTAACTCCTTCCCGAAGTTTACCGGTAAGTTTCATCCCAGTAACTTCTGGCACCAACATCGAGATTGGTTGACCCAGCATAGCAGCCTCGGCTTCAATACCGCCAACTCCCCAACCTAGAATACCCAAACCATTAATCATGGTGGTGTGTGAATCCGTACCCACAAGCGTGTCTGGATAGGCTGTAACTGTTCCATCGGCTTCGGTTCGGCTAAAAATTCCTCGCGCCAAGTACTCCAAGTTTACTTGGTGCACAATGCCTCGCCCGGGAGGAACCACACGGAAATTATCAAAGGCCTGCTGACCCCATTTCAAAAATTCATAGCGCTCACGGTTACGCTCCATCTCTTTTTCCACATTGTGCATGAACGCGTATTCTTGCCCAAACATATCCACTTGCACCGAGTGATCAATAACCAAATCAACGGGTACCTGAGGATTAATAGCCTCTGGATTCCCTCCCATTCGCTTCATCGCCGAGCGTAGAGCGGCCAAATCCACCACCGCTGGCACCCCGGTAAAGTCCTGTAATACAACACGAGATGGCTTAAAAGGAATTTCACCCGTTGGGTTTTTAGCCTCGTAGCTCGCAAGCGTTTCAATATCTTTTGCCGTAACTAAATAGTCATCATACTCTCGAAGTACAGCTTCTAATAATATCTTAATTGAAAACGGGAGTTTTTCAATTCCCTGAAACCCCATGTCTTTTAGTTTGGACAGGCTAAACATGTACGCTGTTCCATTTCCCGTTTCAAAGGCTACTCTTGTGTTTTTGAAATCGCTCATTTCGATAATCTTAGGTATGAAATTGGTTCGTATTCGTTCGTGTAGTGCTAAATAGCCGTGCCAAAACAGAGCCGCGTTAAAACCGACACTTGATCAACCCACTAGAAAAGCATTACAGACTCGAAAGGTACAAATTTTTTCTCTTTATAGGGAATAACCATCCATGAAATCCCTGCCTTAATTTAGAAGGATCGTTTCATGGACCGAAGCGGCCTATTTCAAAAGTACCATACTCTTTATTTCTCGAAGATTAGGCGTAATTAATTCATAGAAATATACCCCACTCGACATCGAGGAGGCATCAGCTTGATAAAACTCACGATACTCTCCTACCGATCGATATTCATCAACCAGGGTTTGAACAGGTCTTCCAAGCACATCATAAATAGTGAGGCGAACCCATCCTGCTTCGGCTAGTCGAAAAGGTATGTGTGTATTCGGGTTGAAAGGGTTGGGATAGTTGTTCCCTAAACTTGTCTGCGTAGGCCCTTCCCACTGCGACTCATACGATTGTTCTGGCTCGTTAGATACCAATACATCGATGTTGGGTGCGCCTGGCGTCCCCCCGTTAGATGAGGCACTCCAGTACGTCGGTAGCGCATTGTCGAAACCTGCATTAATCAGGGCTAAGGTGGAACCTTGACCATCGGCTTCGGATGGCCATGGGGCATCATCGGAATAGCGAACCGAATCGATAAGTTGCGCCTGTGCATCAAATAAGCGCAGCAGTTCACCACTACCCGAAAATCCAAACTCCATTGGACCTTCCACCACCTCTACATTGGGGTAGAAAGAAGAAAAGAGGTCCACACTTTGCGATAGCACTCGAAATCCTTTGGCGGGAATCCGGCTATCGGGAGCAAAATAGTATCGATGCGTGTCATCAGAATCCGAAAAATACCAATAGCTCACATCCACATCCGTTTCAGATGGATTATACAACTCGACCCAATCTCCGGTATCCATAGCATCGGAGGGGTGGTACTGAATTTCATTAATGACCACCGCACTGGTCTGCTGAAGCGGTATTTGCTCGAACACTGCGTGCAAGCTCGAAGCGCCGTCAAGGCGTACCCGTATGTGCTCGGCAGTAGACTGATCCAGCCCTTCCCAGCGGACAAATCGATAGCCAGGATGCGGTACGGCTCGAACCCTTGCCGATAGGTCCTTATATAATAGAAGCTCTTGAGTGGTATCGCTTCGGGCCCCTTCAACCCGAATAATACCCATTTCGGGTCGATTGACCGTTGTGCGTAAACCCACCAATTCTGTTGTACTGAAAAAACTCTGAATGTGTTCCCGTTCTTTAGTAGGACGTTCGCTTAAAAAGTCGCGCATCACTTGCAGATGTTTGTTCCAATCCATATCCGTACCTAAGCGCATGCTCTTCGACCACCTGCGCATATGCTCAGGAACTTCAGAAGCAATTAAAGCCGCCATAGAATCCAGAAGCGCAAGACTTCGGTTCGGGTTGAAAGAGAGCTGTAAATGCACGCTGTACCGCTGTATGAATGAATCTCTGAATTCTTCATTTTCAAATAATTTTCGCATGAGAAGTGTCGCCCAAGCTGGGTGTTCGTAGTCGGTATCGGTGGTGGTATGTATCTTCTCAAACATGTTGGTGGAAAGTCGACCTCTAGAATGACTATCCATGGTCATGTCGGCATCATAGAGAATCCAGCGCCACTTCCCGGTATCGGCCTGCGCCCTCCAGTATTTAATGTTATTTGCCGGCCAATCTCCGTTGGCTAGAAAAATTTCGGTGATCAAATAATCCATGTACTGATCCACATCCATTTGCTCGTTCAACCAATTGAAATGTTCTTCGGAGACCACTCCATTCTGTTCCACATAGTTAATCATGTTTTGATAGTGCTGGGCACTTCCCTCACCCACAGAAGCGTTGCCAGAAAGTAAATCAATGGAATTGGCATCCACCCCATAGTTAGACTCAATAAAATCTTCGTTCTGCTTCTCTCTTAGAGTGTGAATCCCCCAATATTGACCATTAAAATAGACCGCTACATGCTTGTAGGATTGATAGGCCAAATCCATACGCCCTCGAACCAGCTCTTGGGAGTACGCATTCCGCACCATCGCTCGATACCAATCCTGCCCACCATTGCGAAGAGCGAGGCGATTGAATTCGGTGATGGGCTTATCGGGAAATAGTGGATAATTGAGTCGAGACATTCCATATTCGGACCGAAAATAGATATCGAGTGATTTTTGATCGTAAATTCGCGTACAACCTCCTCCTATTTTCACCCCCGCAGGAACCGAAAAAGATTTTTTGAATCCCTCCACGGATGGATCGAAAAGGGTCAATTGCACCGGACGCTCCCAATCCTGATTCCAATTGTGCGGAGTGCTTCGACAATAACCTGTGATACCGTTAGATCCCTTGACATAAATGCCCTCTTTCGCCGAAAAAAAATGATCGGGCTCGAAAACCACCGATAACACGGGAAGCTCATGATCCTCATCGATTAAATAGGTATAAATGGCCTCCACACTATCTTTTGTTTCGGGTTGAACCGCAAGTACCCGCACCACATTCGAAGACCTTAAGGTGATACCTTGTTCTGGAAAAACCCAGTTGGGTGGCTTTCTTCCCAGCGTGTTAAAGGTATACTCCCATCCACTTTCCAAGGGTGTGATCTTCAAATGCACAGAGTCTGTATAAAAACCCTCTTCGGGCTCCATTTCAAATGGCAAAGCAGGGGGAACCCATTCTTGAGCTTTACTAACAGAAGAGGCTAAGGCAGTTATTATAACTAATAGAATAAGACAAAATCGTGACATGGATGTGCTGTACTGGCTAGTTTACCTTTAGTATAGCAATGATTTAACCGACATATTGATAAAGTTTGTTTCGCACACGCAGACCTTAATTGCTGGTGAGTGCACCATAGGTGTTTAAGGTGTATTTATCTTCTGCTTGGTCGCTTAAACGTTGGAGGGTTTCTGCGAACCAAGGTGATTTTTAGAAAAGAGTAAAGCTTTCGAATTAAAATTGTTGATAAGTAAATTTTTTTGCCGTAATTTTCACGTCTTTCCAAAAAAGCAATTAAACACAAGAACTGTGGATACTTTAAGTTTTAAAACCTACTCAGCTAAAGCCGGTGACATTCAGAAAAAATGGGTCCTGGTAGATGCCGAAGACCAACCGCTAGGACGATTGAGTAGTGTTGTTGCATCTATTTTACGAGGCAAAACCAAGCCTACCTTCACTCCGCATATGGATACAGGTGACAATGTAATTGTTATCAACGCGGAAAAAGTGAAATTGACTGGCAAAAAAATGACGGATAAAATGTACTTTCGTCACACCTTCCATCCTGGTGGTGAGCGATTCACTAGCGCCGAAGATATGCTGGCAAAAGACCCTACTTCATTGGTAACAAAAGCAGTAAAAGGCATGCTACCTAAAAACAAGTTGGGCAGACAAACCCTTAAAAATTTACGTGTATATGCTGGCCCCGTACATCAGCATACGGCACAGAATCCAGAAATTGTACAGCTTTAATTACTATGGCCCAAGCAAACTACATCGGACGAAGAAAAACCTCTACTGCTCGCTTGTATATCAAGCCAGGCAAGGGAAGCATTGTAATCAACAATACTCCTATTGAAGAATATCTACCGGTTAAAGCAATGAGAAATATTGCATTACTTCCTATGCATCTCACCGAAACTCAAGATCAATACGACATCAAAGTAACGGTACGCGGTGGTGGAAAAGCTGGACAAGCGGGTGCTATACAACATGCCCTTGCTCGTGCATTGGATGGAGAGCATGAAGGTGTACATACTCCATTAAAAGAACATGGTTTACTAACTCGTGACGATCGTATGGTTGAGCGTAAAAAGTACGGACAGCCTAAAGCTCGTAAACGTTTCCAATTCAGTAAACGATAAGAGTTTATTCAGCTCTCACCTTTCTATTAAGGTGGCAATGAATACCCTGAGCCTCGCTCAAAACAATTAATCACACATGTGTGGTGATCGTAAACCAGGTGTTTGAATTCAGTGTAATTCGAATAGGTTTTGCGAGCTGACCCACGCAGAGGAACAACCTAACATTTATTACTATGCCTAAAGCAGCCTCCATTCAGGAACTACTTCAATCCGGTGCTCATTTCGGTCACCTTACCCGCCGTTGGAATCCCAAGATGAAAGAATTCATCTTTATGCAAAGAAACGGGATTCACATTATCGACCTCAAGAAAACGCAACACTACCTTCAAGAGGCCCTCGAACAAATTCAAACCCTATCCAGAGCAGGAAAGACTATACTGTTCGTAGGTACCAAAAAGCAATCCACTGAAATTATTCGCAACGAGGCTGTTCGCGCAGGTATGCCTTATGTAACCCACCGATGGTTAGGCGGTATGCTTACGAATTTCTCTACAGTACGTAAGAGTATTTCTCGAATGGAAGAAATTGAGCGCATGAAAACCGATGGTACCATGGCCGAGCTTACCAAGAAAGAAGGTTTAATGCTTTCAAGAGAGCAAGAGAAACTAGAGAATACACTGGGTGGTATTGCTAATATGAACCGTTTACCTGGTGCTATTTTTGTAGTGGATATTCAAAAAGAACATCTTGCCGTTAGCGAAGCGATTAAATTGAATATCCCCATCATTGCCATGGTAGATACCAATAGCGATCCTGATGTACCAGATTTTATTGTTCCTTGTAATGACGATTCGGCTCGCACCATTCAACTAGTAGCTTCTCAAGTAGCCGATGCTATTATTGAAGGAGCAGCAGAGCGTGAAGCTTACGAAGAAGAAGCCTACATGGAAGAATTGGCTATGGATGCCAAAGAAGATGCGAACGATGATTTCGAGCCAAAAACGAAACTACGCTCGCGACGTAAGAAAAAAGAAACTACTGATGTAGAAACATTAGAGCCGCAAGATGATGCTGAAGCTACTGACGATGCTACCGAAGCAGAAGATTCTGCCGATGAAGCAACAGAAGGCGACGCATAAGCAAGATATTCTGAAGAACTAATTCATCTAATTAATTACTAAAATCCTGGAGACATACCAATGAGCATTTCTGCTGCAGACGTAAAGAAACTCAGAGACATGACCGGTGCAGGCATGATGGACTGCAAAAAAGCACTTAGTGAAGCCAATGGCGACTTCGATACCGCTGTTGAAATCCTAAGAAAAAAAGGCCAAAAAGTTGCTGATAAAAGAGCCGATAGAGAAGCCAAAGAAGGTTTAATTCTCACTCGTATCAGCGATGACGCCAAAAAAGCCGTAGCCATCGAAATCAATTGCGAAACAGATTTTGTTGCCCGTAATGAAGATTTCCAAGCGCAAGCTAATGCCTTTTTAGACGCAGCCTTTGATAACAATACTGCGGATGTAGATGCACTCCTTGCTATTGATGTAGACGGCAGAAGCATTGCCGATCACTTACAGGATATGACTGGCAAAATTGGTGAGAAAATTCAAATCAGCAAAACCATTCTAGCGACCACCGATGGATCGCTTGTAAGTTATATTCACCCAGGTAACCAACTCGGTGTTTTGGTTGAATTTGACGGACCCATTGCTGACGAAGAAATTGGAAAAGATGTAGCCATGCAAGTGGCCGCCATGAAGCCCATTGCTGTAACCGAAGCCGAAGTTGATGCTTCTGTTGTGGAAAAAGAACTAGAAATTGCCAAAGAGCAGTTAATAAACGAAGGTAAACCAGCAGATATCGCTGAAAAAGCGGCTCAAGGTAAACTTCGTAGATTTTATGAGGAACGTGTACTTCTGAATCAGAAGTTCGTAAAGGATAACGGTGTAACTGTAAAGAAATACTTACAGGATAGTGGTGCCCCTCTTGCGGTTGCATTTCACCGCATCCAATTAGGCGAAGACGCTTAATCAAAATTTCACTACATTAGGCTGACTTGATACTTTCAAGTCAGCCTTTTTTTTATCCATAAAACATTACCAGCGTGGCACATACATACAAACGCATTCTTTTAAAGCTCAGTGGTGAAGCATTACTGGGTGAACAAGGACATGGAATCGATGGAACCATACTGCATCAGTATGCCAAAGAAATTAAATCGATTCATGACGAGGGCATTGAAATCTGTATTGTGATTGGTGGAGGAAACATCTTTAGAGGTGTTAAAGGAGCAACCGAAGGAATGGATCGTGTGCAAGGCGATTACATGGGTATGCTAGCAACCATGATTAACGCCATGGCCCTGCAAGATGCACTCGAGCGAAGCGGAATCATGACTCGATTGATGAGCGCTATTCGAATGGAAGCTATTGCCGAGCCATTTATTCGCCGACGAGCCGTTCGCCATTTAGAAAAAGGTCGTGTTATTATTTTTGGGGCGGGTACTGGGAACCCCTATTTTACCACCGATACCGCTGGAGCCCTGCGTGCTATTGAGGTAGAAGCCGATGTTATTCTTAAGGGCACTCGCGTAGATGGTATTTATGACGACGACCCCGAAAAAAATCCGGATGCGGTTAAATTTGATCGTATTACAGGAGATGAAGTATTAAAGCGACGCCTATCGGTTATGGATCTCACCGCTTTCACCCTCTGCCGAGAGAATGAAACTCCCATCATTGTCTTTAATATGAACCATGAGGGAGCCCTTAAAAAAATTGTTTGTGAGGGGAGTTCGGACGGAACCACCGTTGTTTGGGATTAAATTTCAAAACGCGCTAAACAACCCTACAAATTATTAAGATTTGAGGGTCAGTTTTAGTATTTTCGAACTGTTTAACGCTTTAAAAGTGCTGTACACTTTAATAGCTTACGGAACATAAATTTAGTAGGAGAAACGCATGATCGCAGACGAACTGCAAGAATTAGTAGATGAAGCAGAAATGAAAATGGACGATGCGGTCCAATACCTGAAGAAAGAATTTTCACATATACGGGCCGGCAAAGCGAACCCAGCCTTAATTCAAGGGGTTCAAGTTGAATATTACGGTGCCCAAACTCCTTTGCAGCAACTGGCCAATATTTCAGCGCCAGAAGCTAGACTACTGATGGTTCAGCCTTATGACAAGACCATCATTTCAGAAATTGAAAAAGCCATCATGGCTTCGGGTCTAGGTTTAAACCCGATGAATGATGGAGACCTTATACGTATCCCCCTTCCCATTCTTACCGAAGAACGTAGAAAAGAATTGGTTAAAGTGGCTAAAGATAAATCTGAACAAGCTCGTATTAGCATTCGAAATGCTCGTAGAGATGCCAATGACGCCATTAAAAAAGCAGTGGAAACTCATTCCCTACCCGAAGATTCTAAATACGAAGCTGAAGGGGAAGTTCAGAAGGTTACCGACAATCATACTCAGTCGGTAGAAAATCTACTTCAGCAGAAAGAATCCGAAATTATGACGGTATAATGTACCCTCAATAACGGACCGAGTCGTTGTATATATCCGAACTAGAATTACAGGGATTTAAAAGTTTTGCCCATAAAACCAAAGTGAGCTTTGATAGTGGTATCACTTCTATTGTAGGCCCAAATGGTTGTGGGAAATCCAATATTGTGGATGCCCTTCGTTGGGTACTAGGAGAGCAGCGACCTTCCCTCCTTCGTTCATCGGCGATGAGCAATGTAATCTTCAACGGAACGGCCAAAAAAAAGGCCTTGGGTATGGCCGAAGTCTCCTTAACCTTTGTAAATGACAAAGGAATTCTACCTATAGAATATTCGGAGCTAACCATTACCCGAAGACTCTATCGATCCGGGGATTCAGAATATCTAATCAACGGAACTCCCTGTCGCCTTAAAGACATTATGGAACTCTTTATGGATACCGGAATGGGCTCGGATGCTTATTCGGTGATAGAGTTAAAAATGGTTGAAGAGATTCTGAACGACAAAAATAATGACCGAAGAAAACTTTTTGAAGAGGCTGCGGGCGTAACTCGATACAAAGATCAGCGCAAACGGAGTCTAAGAAAACTGGAAGAAACCCGTAAAGATTTACAGCGGGTCGATGATTTGCTGGTCGAACTAAGGAAAAAGACTCGCAGTCTGGAAATTCAAGCCGAAAAAGCCACCAAAGCTAAAGGGTATCGGGACGAGTTGGAGCAGCTGGATAAAGCATTAACGCATCATGAATATGCGAGAATTCAAGCCGAGTTAAATCCACTTTTAGAACGAGTCAGTAGCGCTGAAAAAGAAAAAGAAGAACTGCAGCAGAAACTCACGACCCTTGAACATGAAGATGAGCAGGCCCGCAAAAGCCTACTCGAAAAGGAACGTCATCAAGCCGAAGCCCAGCGGCGGGTTCAATCTCTTCAAGAAGCCGTACAAGAGGCGAATACTCAAATACGAATTGCCGAACAAAAAATAGAAAGTGAGAAGAAAGTTCTAAGTGAATACGATCGCGACATTCAACAGGGAGAAAAAGACCGAACAGAACTGCAGAAATTACTTGAACACAGTCGTGAGAAATTAGAGGAATTCGCCACCGAACAGGCTCGCTCAGAAAAAAGCCTAGAAGATTCGAAAGTAATTTATACACAAACTCAGCAGCAATACAGCAAAGAGCGGCATGAAATCTATGAGCTTGAAGTAAAAATGAGCGCTGCTAATAATGAGCTCTCACAACTTCAGGCCAAGCGTATTAAAATCGAGTCACGACTCGAAAATACCGAAGGTGATTTGGAGCGTATTCAATCCGAAATATCCAAGCTGAATGAAGAGATAGCTCTGATTAATCAACAGCAAAAAGACGTTGATGAAGAGCTAGAAAAAGCTCTCGGTCTTCGTGAAAAGCGAGAGAAAGAATTAGAAAATGCTCGAGCTAAAAAAGAGCAGTTTACAGGGACACTGAACGAAACCAAGGATCAAATTCGTGGGTTGAAAAGCGAGCTGGCTTCTATTCAATCCGAATCTAGGTTACTACAGGATTTGGCTCAGTCCAATGAGGCATTTCCGAGCAGTGTTCAATACTTATTAGAAGAGCATCGATTTAGTTTTCAAGGGATCACGACCGTAGGGGATGTTTTTTCAACCGAAGAGCGCTATGGTTTAGCCCTAGAATCGGCTTTGGGCCCCATGCTAAACTACTTGGTAGTCGATACTATGGAGCAGGCTATTGAAGCCGCGGCATTGTTAAAAGAGCATGAAAAAGGCTTGGCTACGTTTATTCCCCTACAACAACTAGCGGCTAAATACGAGGTGAACGATAAGAGTTTGTTTCATCAGGTATCGGCGAAGGCAAAATACTCGGCATTGAAGCAATTGTTGTTAGGGTCGGTCATTTTATTTGAAAGTTCCGATGAATTACACGCTTCTGAGTTAACCCTTGGACAGACAGGAGTGAGCTTACAAGGCGATGTAAAACAATCCAATTCATTTTATACTTCGGGCTCTAAAAGCAGTCATGCGGGTATACGAGTTAGTTTAAAAACCAAGATTGAACGCCTCGAAAAACAAGCCATTACCACCGAAAAAGAGCTTCAAAAACTTGAAGATTACCTGCAACAAATAGCCGCCAAAAGTGATCAAATAGATGTTCAAAGTCTTGTCAAAGCCTTAAAGGAACAAGAGCAAGTGATTCGAACACTGGAGCAGCAAAAGCATTCGATGAGCTCAAAGGTTCAGGTATATCAAAAAAACATAAGTAATCAGGTAAACCGCAAAGATTCCCTGCAGTCCAATGAGGGCACAGCTCAGCAAGAGCTTGCTAGCATAGCCCCAAACCAGCAGGAAATTGAACAGCGGCTACATTCGTTTGGGCATGAACTAGAGCAGAAGAAAAAACTGCTAGAATCACTTGAAGATCAACGTTCAAGTGCCCAAAGCCGGTACAATGATGCTCAGCTAAAGCATCAGGATATCACCAATAAGATTGAGAATTTTGCACGGGAAGCACAACGTGCCGAAATCAGCATTCAAGGTGTGGAGCAGCGTATTCAACACCGCAAAGAACGAATGGGTAAGGCCGGGGAAAATATTGAACTCTTTGGTGGTCAAGTAACCAACTGGCAAGACAAATTAGCGCAAAGTACCGAGCAGAAAACCGAAGCCGATCAGGCATTGGAAAAAGCCAAAGAGCTTGCGGCCATAGAGCGAGGTAAAATCAACGAGGCCGAAAAATCACTGAAAGAATTACGCCGGCAAAAGGAAGTTAATATGGAATTGGTTCATCACTTACAGATGGCCAAAGAAAAAATGGACCTTCAAAGTGAGAGCCTTCGAGACCATGTTTGGGAAACCTATGGAATTTTGATGAAACAGCTCGAAGAGATTCCTATGCCGGAGGATCAAAATCCAGAACAGGTTAAATCTCGTATTAGCTGGTTACGACAGAAGCTTAACAGTCTTGGAGAAGTAAATGCACTGGCTATAGAAGAGTTTGAAGAAGAGAATAAGCGCCTTCAGTTTTATGAGGAACAAATCGATGACCTGACTAAAGCAGAGGTGCAGCTACTTCAAACCATTGATGAAATTAATATCACGGCTACTGAGCGATTCAATGAGACCTTTGAAGAGGTTCGAGAAAACTTTCAAAGAGTATTCAAAACCTTATTCTTTGCCGATGATTTTTGCGATCTCATCATAGAGCAAGACGTTGAAGACCCCCTCGAAGCACGCATTGAAATTAAAGCACAACCCAGAGGTAAACGACCTTCCGGTATTTCTCAACTCTCGGGGGGTGAAAAGACACTTACGGCGATTGCCCTACTTTTCGCAATTTATCTAGTAAAACCCTCTCCTTTTTGTGTTCTGGATGAGGTGGATGCCCCACTTGATGATGCCAACATCGAACGTTTTGCGAAAATGATTAAAGAATTTTCAAAAGATACTCAGTTCATTATTATCACTCACAATAAGAAAACCATGAGTAAAGCCGAAATGATGTACGGTGTTACCATGCCTGAAACTGGGGTTAGTAGACTCGTCGGAGTACGTATGGAGGATGTGGCATAAGAGCTACATTCTTAGTTTATTGAAGACCATACCGGTCGATTGAAAGAATGAAAGAATAGTATAGCTATGAGTGATACTCCTTCCCAAACGCCTAATGCCCTTAGCTTACAGGCTCAATATGATGCTTCAGACTTAGAAGCACGCAATTTTAAAGCTTCCAAAGCAGGTGAATTCCCTTTTCGAAGCGGTCCCTATTCGAGCATGTACACGGGCCGTCCTTGGACCATTCGGCAATATGCCGGTTTTTCTACCGCTGAAGAATCCAATGCCTTTTATCGCAATGCCCTTACTAATGGGCAGAAAGGCTTGAGTGTGGCCTTTGATTTGGCTACTCATCGGGGGTATGATTCTGATCATCCACGCGTAGTTGGTGATGTGGGAAAAGCGGGGGTAGCCATCGATTCCGTTGAGGATATGAAACGCTTATTTGAAGGGATTCCACTGGATAGCATGTCGGTTTCCATGACTATGAATGGAGCTGTAATTCCAATTTTAGCCGCCTATATCGTAACAGCGGAAGAGCAGGGTGTTTCGCCAGAAAAACTGAGCGGTACCATTCAAAATGATATTCTGAAAGAATTCATGGTTCGAAACACGTACATATACCCCCCTCAACCCTCGATGCGAATTGTCTCGGATATCATAGATTATACACGGCAGTATATGCCTCGCTTTAATTCCATTTCGATTTCTGGCTACCATATGCAAGAAGCCGGAGCTAATGAAGTCCTCGAACTTGCCTTTACCTTAGCCAATGGACTCGAATATGTTCGAATGGCTGTTGACCGCGGAATGGATGTAGATGACTTTGCGCCGCGGCTTTCATTCTTTTTTGGTATCGGGATGAATATGCTCACCGAAATTGCCAAACTCCGAGCGGCTAGGGAACTCTGGGCGAAGTTGATGCGCAAGCATTTCAACCCGAAAAATCCTAAATCTACCATGCTAAGGACCCACTGCCAAACATCCGGGTGGTCATTAACCGCTCAAGATCCGTTGAATAATGTGGTTCGTACTACGGTGGAAGCTATTGCAGCGGTTCTTGGAGGCACCCAATCTTTGCATACAAATAGCTATGATGAAGCTTTATCGCTTCCTACCGAGACGGCGGCTCGTATTGCGCGTAATACTCAGCTAATTCTTCAGGAAGAAACGGATATTACTAAAGTAGTAGACCCGTTTGCTGGTTCTTATGCCATGGAATCCCTCACCTCCGATATCATTGAACAAGCTCAGCATTTACTGGATGAAGTGGAGTCGCTGGGTGGAATGACTAGAGCAATAGAACAGGGATATCCGCAGAATAAAATTGAGGCAGCCGCAGCATTACGACAAGCTCGCATCGATAAGGGAGTAGAAACCATTGTTGGGGTAAATAAATATATTCCCGATTCAGTAGAACCCGTTGATATTAGAGATATCGACCACTCTAGTGTAAGGGAATCTCAGGAAGAAGCACTTGCGAAATTGAAAAAAGAGCGCAATAATGAGAGGGTTCAGGAAGCTTTGGATCGTATCCGGGCAACCGCCAAAACCGAAGATGGAAATATATTGGAAGCGGCCATTAACGCCTCTAGAGTTAGGGCTACCATTGGTGAAATATCAGAAGCTTTAGTGGATATATGGGGACGTCATACCGCAAGCCATCGAAGTATAAAAGGAGTGTATAGCAGCGTGTATGTAGCAGATGAAACATTTGAAGCCTTTCAAGAAAAAGTACGCTCAATGGCCCATCGATTGGGAAGGCAACCTCGCATGCTTATTGTGAAAATGGGACAGGATGGACATGATCGAGGGGCAAAAGTTATTGCCACCGCATTTGCCGATTTGGGCTTTGATGTGGATATGGGCAGTTTGTTCTCTACACCTGATGAAGTGGTTAAACAAGCCATTGAAAATGATGTGCATATCATAGGAGTCTCTAGCCTGGCTGGGGGTCATAAAGCCTTGGTGCCCGAACTCATTGAAGGTCTAAAAGCAGAGGGGGTAGATGATATGATTATTGTGGCTGGAGGGGTGATCCCAGAGCAAGATTATACCGAACTTAAAGCCGCTGGTGTAACGGCTATATTTGGACCGGGCACCCCTGTTTTAAGTGCAGCTGAGGAAATTTTAACTGCCCTACATAATCGATACCCAGGTTGAACGTAATGACCACTGAAGAATGGGCTGAACTCATACAATCCGGCGACCGAAGAAGTTTATCCCGCGCCATTACACTTCTAGAAAGTAGAAAAGAAGAAGACCGTAAACAGTCATCACTTTTGATGAGTCATGTATTAGGTGTACGTAGAGGAAGCCAACACGCTTCTCGACCTTTTGGCGCAATGGCAACCAATCACGAGGCGCTTCGAATAGGGATCTCTGGAGCTCCAGGCGTAGGAAAAAGTACCTATATAGAAGCATTAGGCATGTATTTACTATCGTTAGGCCATAAGGTAGCCGTGCTCGCTATTGATCCAAGCAGCAACATAAGTGGTGGATCTATTTTGGGCGATAAAACTCGAATGGAACGTCTTTCAGTTGAAAAAAACGCCTTCATTCGCCCATCCCCCACTGGAAAAACGCTAGGAGGCGTGACACATACCACCCAATCGGCCATTGCCCTATGCGAATGGGCAGGCTACTCAGTAGTTCTCATCGAAACCGTTGGAGTTGGTCAGAATGAGGGCGCTGTAGCAAATATGGTGGACTGTTTTGTTTTGCTTAATCAACCTGGTAGTGGTGATGAACTTCAGGGTATAAAGAAGGGAATACTAGAATATGCCGATATTTTATTGGTCAACAAGCACGATGGAAAAACTAAAGAACTGGCCGAACACACCCTAGCTCATTTACAATCAGCTTCACACCTATATAGGCATGAACTAAAGGATTATTCGGCACCATGCATCTTGGTTAGCGCTTTCGAGTCTAAAGGTATTGAAGAAAGTTGGAATCAAATCCTTGGGTTTATCGATCATTCAAAAAAATTAGGTTTTTGGAAAAAACGCAGAAATGAGCAAATCATTCGATGGTTTAAACAGTTAGCTGAACATTATTGGGTTCATCAACTTTGGCAAAATCCAAACAACATAGCTAAGCTCTCCTCGCTCGAAAATAAGCTACGATCGGAAAAAATAAATGTAATTGAAGCGGTGGATGCTTTTTTACCTCCTTGGTCGTAAGCCGTAATAAATCCTTGAAAATAAGGTGTTAACACCATAGGATGGTACCGGGAATTGCAGTGTAAATTATTTTTGTAAAATATTGTCTGATGTTAGTAAAAAAGCGCTTACAATAGTATATTTCTCTTAATCAAATATGCCAACATCTTCCTCACATATCACCCATCCAGACTTACTGGGTTCCGACGAAAAACTACTTAGGGATTCTGCTAAAGATTTTGCTCGACAAATTATTGCTCCTAAAGTTGCTCAAATGGATTCGAATGCTCAACTAGACGAGCATATCCTTCAAGATTTATTTGAAATGGGTTTTATGGGTATAGATATACCTGTTGAATATGGAGGAGCGGGCGGTAATTTTATGATGTCCATCTTGGCCATTGAACAAATCTCTCAGGTGGACCCTGCTGTTGGAGTGGTAGTAGATGTGCAAAACACCTTGGTAAATGACGCCATTCACAGCTATGGTACGGAAGATCAGAAGAATTACTATCTACCCCAGTTATGTGCTAACAGTCTAGGCGCCTATGCACTCTCCGAGGCTCAGGCGGGAAGTGATGCCTTTGCACTTAGCACAACGGCTCAAGAGTTTGATGATCATTTCGTATTGAACGGCTCTAAGCTTTGGATAACAAATGCTTTAGAAGCTACTTATTTTATTGTGTTTGCCAATGCTGAACCAACAGAAGGCTACAAGGGCATTACGGCTTTTATCGTAGAACGAGATAATCCAGGTCTAAGCATTGGAAAAAAAGAAAACAAATTAGGAATTCGAGCAAGCTCCACCTGTGAAATTCATTTGGAAGACTGTATAATCCCAAAAGATGCTTTGTTGGGTGCTATTGGACAAGGGTATCAGATAGCTATTAACACATTAAATGTAGGTCGTATAGGAATTGGTGCTCAAATGGTAGGCTTAGCTCAAGGAGCCTTTGATGCTACCCTAGCTTACATTGAAGAGCGAAAACAATTTGGACGAGCCATTAGTGATTTTCAAGCCGTGCGGTTCGAGCTTGCGCGTATGGCTACAGAAATAGAAACAGCTCGATTGTTGGTCTATTCCGCTGCCAACCTAAAATCACATAACAAACCATTTTTAAAACAGGCCGCAATGGCCAAATTCCATGCCTCTGAGGTAGCTGAGAGAGTTAGCTCAAAAGCTATCGATTTATTTGGTGGCAATGGCTATATAAAAGACTACCCCGTTGAAAAGTTTTTCCGAGACGCAAAAATTGGAAAAATATATGAGGGTACAACGAACATGCAGCTGAGCACAATAGCGAAGCTGCTACTTCGATGAGTGAGTGAGGAAAGGGGGGCTACGGTCCCCCTTTTTTTTGTTCGGCATTTGTTCGAATAAAGTCCCATATTGTTCCAACTTTTTTTAGTGAAGGTTTAAAGGAATGATTACTCATGTTTAGTAGTTTAGTTCCTGACAACATGTTTAAAAGAATAGTACAGTTGTAATAGGCTATGAAGCAGACAAACTCATTAGGATTAGACGACATCAAGAATTTAGCTAAAGATCAAGAAGCACAGGCAAAGCTTGAACATGCATTTCAGGCTCAAGCCGACGAAATCGCGCAACTAAAGCATCAGCTTAGTCTGCTTGAAAGCGCCATACGCAATGACTATGATTCTATCATTATAACAGAATTAGGCTTAGAAAAACCTGGGCCTAAAATAGTTTACACGAATGATGGCTTCACTCGGATGACGGGATATACTAAAGAAGAGGTCTTGGGAAAAACGCCACGTATTCTTCAAGGAGAAAAAACCGATCGAGCCATTTTAGATCGCTTGAAAAGAAGACTTATCGAGGGCCAGGCCTTTTTTGGACATACCATTAATTACCGTAAGGATGGATCAGAGTTCATAAACCAGTGGGACATTCACCCTCTTATGAATGAACAAGGCGAAGTAACCCATTGGGTATCCTATCAAAGAGACGTAACAGAGAAAAAAGAAACTGCCAAGGCCATATTTAACACTGATTTTGGTGCATTGCTTAAAAAACGAGAAGAATTTATACTTAAGTTCAGCAAGGAAAACGATTCCTTTGTCTGTAAATATGTGAACGATTCTTTTGAAGAGGTTACCGGGATTTCATCTGATCTTGTTTTCGAGCAAGGCTTAGAACAAATGGTTCATCCCGAAGATGTTTCTATTATTAAAGGTGCCTTAGCTGCCGCTTTAGATGGTAAAACCGTTTCTGAATTAGTGCGATATACTATCCCTAACACAGATGAGTATCACAGCATCTATCAATCTTTTGCACCAGTAAAGGAAGAGGGTCACTCTAAAATTACAACGATTAAATCGGTTGGTAAATTAGAGCTTAAAGAAATATAGGTTTGGGTAGTAATGGGGGGCGATGATATTTTAGATATCGAACAGCGTCAAGATCGAATCATACGAGAGTTCAAGGTATTCGATGATTGGATGGATAAATACAAACATATTATTCAATTGGGAACTCAGCTAAAACCCCTGAGCCCCGAAAACAAGAATGACTCAAATCTTGTAAAAGGCTGTCAAAGTCAAGTATGGTTAGTTGCCAGCTATGACCATGGACAAGTTAAATTCGAAGCGGATAGTGATGCTGCTATCACCAAAGGTCTGGTGGCCTTAGTAGTTCGCCTTTACACAAATCAAAGCCCAGAACAAATCTTAAAAACACAACCACGGTTTATACATGAAATAGGAATGACCGAACACCTTTCTCCGACAAGAGCTAATGGGCTAGCATCCATGGTAAAGCAAATGAAAATTTATGCCATGGCTTTTGCTTCAAAGCATACTAATTAAGCCAGCACCATAATAAGTATAATTACGTATCCTAAAATGTGGATAAGTCGAGCTATTAGCTACAGCCTAAGTGAGCTAACCTGTCTAAACAGTTAATTATCAATATTTTTCAAGAATATTGTCATAAATAGAATATTCTACTTATTTTTACCCCGAATGTGGAAAACTCATATATTTTTCGCATACTTATACAACTGATTAAATTCATCTACATTTAGGCTTAAATAAAAAACCTTCTACGGGGGTTAAATCATGGCAGGAAACCTTAAAATTCTTGCTCTTACGGGCATAATTGCGCTTCAGAGTATGATAGTGTCGGGTCAAATAATACCCGGACAGACTTCGTCTGCAGATGTTCAAGAGGAAGCGGCAAAATACGAACGTTACTATGAAGTAGTCTTAGATAATGCGCTCTCAGATTACTATCGTGAAGGCACATTTATTGTAGATGTAAAAGCTACTCTAGAGCGAATCTTAGTTCCGAAAGGGTACCAAGTGGTTCAACCCGAAGAAGAAGTTAAGATCGAAAATTTACCTGGACTACCATTCATTCCCCCAAATCTGCAAAAAAATAGACCCACGGGACAAGATAGTATCAAAGCTTCTGGTTTTGATGCTCGATTTCGGCTAGTTAGACTGAATATTAAGGTATTGGTTGATACATCATACAGTGATGAGGACGTAGATTTCGTAGAAGAAGCGGCCTCACTAATAGCGAATGCAGATGAATTTAGGGGTGACATTGTATCGGTTAGCAAAAAAGTCTTCCCTAGAAACAGTCGAGCTATCGAACAAGACATAAAAAAGCCGACGGCACCAAGTCCTATGCAGCTCTTGGATAGTACAATGGCTGCCCAAGAAAGTACACTTAATGATGATGATGATGATGAGGAATTAGAAGAGCCTGAAATTGTTCCAGCAGTTCCTGATACTGTCATTCAAACGGTGATGGCAGAACCTGAGAAAAAAATGTTCTTAGGCATTGATTGGAACAACCCACAGCATTTGTTATTCGTAATTATTGGTCTTGGAGTATTATTTTTGGCAGCTCTACTTTTTGCTCTACTTCGTAAGCCTAAGAAAAATGAAAGTCTACCTGGCATGTATCCACCCGGCTATGAAGGAAGCAACATGCCACATATGCCTATGCAAGCAATGGCAAAGCAACCAGAAACGCCAAAAGGACCTAGCGCAAAAGAGTTAGCCATCTTTGAGGAGAACAAAACCTTTATTGCCAACAATTGTATTAGTAAACCTCAGGTCGTTGCCAATGTAGTGAACAAATGGATTGAGGAAGACGAAGAGCAGGGCGTGGTTAAAGCAGTACGCAGTTTCGTGAGTGTAGATGATAAATTACTGCATATTTTAAAACCTCATATGAAGTCCAGCACCTTTGAAATGGTGAACTATGGCTTGGATAATGCAGAGAGTATTCCTTTAGAAGAGCGCATTGAAGAAGTTGAGAATTTCCGCAAGAGTATAACTCAATACAAAGCACCAGAATCAGGTGAAGGTAGTGGCTCTAGTTTATTTGACTTTGTTGATCAGTTGACCGATCAACAACTTCTGCATTTAATGAAAGACGAATCTGATGAAATGGTATCCATATTATTGGCTCAAATAGCCGGTGAACGAGCTGGGGTCATTCTTCAGAAAATGGATGATGAAAAACGCATTTCTATTCTACTGAAAATGGGTAAAATTAATAGCATTCCTATTTCAGTGTACAAAAAAGTGGCCTCGCATTTCTCGAACAAGGCTCTTGCCGTATCCGATATGAAATATGTGGCAGCAGATGGTATAGAATCTATACTTAATACTATTGAAACTATGCCTCTATCCGATCAGGATGCATACGTTCGATCTATTGCTGAAAAAGATCTCGAATTGGCCAAGAAAATTCGAAGATTCTTTATTGGCTTTGACGATCTTCCAAAAGTTAAGAATGAGTTTGTTCAATCGGCTCTTGATGAAATTCCTACTGAAACACTCATTTTAGCATTGCGAACTGCGCCTGCAGCCGTGCGTGAAAAAATATTAAAAGTACGACCTAAACGTGAGCAGCAGCTAATTCTATCTGAAGTAGACAACCCATCGGACGCTACGAAAGCAGACATTGAAGATGCTCAAAAAGCTGTATTGTATGCGGTCCGTCGTAAAATGAAAACCGAAGCCTAGGAAATGAAACGTACGCTCACTTTTTTACTTCTTTACTTGCTAGGTGGTTGGGGCTTCTCGAATGATGCCACTGCGCAATTATTCACTCATGACCAGGGAGATCCCTATATGGTCGAGAAAATTCAGGAACAATTGAATCCTGAGTTAGGTGATTTCCCAGTATCAGTGCGCCGAGTAGCTATCTATAAAATCAACTATTCGGCTTTACGATTTACCAATGAAGAAATTGAGTACATTCGAGCCGAGATGGAATATTCTCTGCGCCAATTTGCAGGCCTAACGGTGCTTTCTCCTCCAGAATTAGAGCCCAATGATAAGCTCAAAATTGTAGGTAATGATTCTACTTTGCAAATCTTAAATATGCAGGGACGTTCTCTTGCCGATGTCTCTCCAGAAATGTTGGAAGAAATTGCTTACAAATATGGTGTACAAGGTCTGGTTGAACTAAGCCTACAACGACGAGAACCCGAAGGCCTAGTGATTGGGATTCGGGTAATGAATCCGCAGTCCAGAGAAGTGGTATGGAGTAAATCATTTATTTCAAATCCCCCGGTTGTATTACCTACACTAGATCAAGGCTCTCAGTATTTGCTAACTTTTGGGGTAACTTCCAGAGGATCCGATAGTTGGTATCGTAATCAATATGCAAATACCTCTGGTGCACA
The DNA here is from genome assembly GCA_937125285.1 of uncultured Balneolaceae bacterium. GTDB lineage: Bacteria > Bacteroidota > Rhodothermia > Balneolales > Balneolaceae > UBA1275. Next base: position 26,428 of record CAKZLH010000377.1, read on the forward strand.
AATTGATACTACCGGAGCAGGAGCGGGTGCTGGCGCTGGAGTAGATAGCACAGGTAACGGAAGTAATTTCGTTCATCAAGCCGATACCTTGTTACGACAGGCTTTAACAGATTTTAGTGTAACCTTCTCTTATCGACAACCTTTAGATCTTAGAAATAGTGCTTATATCGGTTTCACCGCCGGTTATCATGTATTACGTTCCACCAACAGAGATGTAACTCTATTCGATATGTCTCTATTCGACGTTGGTTTAGTCTATTATCAAGCAATTTCTGAAAAAGTGCCCGATATCGATGAGTATCGAGTGGTATTTTATTCACGCGCCAATGTTCAATTTCCTCTAGGAAATAACCGCCAAGGTGAAGTCTTCATGCTTGAACCTGGGCTTCAGTTTCATCTGAGTAAGAACATTGGATTATCCGTATTTGGCAATTTGATGCTGGCCGGAGACACTATAAAACTGTCTAACAAAGATCGTTTAACCTACAACAAATCAGGATTTGGATTCCATGCGGTTATCAGATTCTAACAATTACTATACGTTTGCTTTATTCGCGGCTATCGTGATCAGTCTAGCATGCGCGACGCCAGAATCGGTTCAGAATACTTCTAACAGTAATCTGAATGACCAAAACAATCGTCGGACGGTCAATACCAATCCTCGAAGTACTTCAAGCGTGGTGGATGACTCACCTGCAAAGGAAGTCATTACGGTTAATTATTTAAATGAAAGTTCAAATATCCAGATTAAATTGGATCCGTCTAAAGAGCAGTTCTATTTGGATTTACGAGGTATGCGTCCTGCCGATAAAGACTCTATAGTGGTAGTAGATTCTTCGCTAATACAAACACGTGCACGCGATATTCAAACTTTGTTATCTAACTATCGCAAAGCTCAGGATTTATTTTATCTAGGAGAATATAAACAGTCCTTAGAATTTATCGACAAAACTCTAGAAATACAGGAAACGGCCGATGCCTATGCCCTCAAAGGCACCGTATTCTTTATGTTGGAAAATATTACAGCAGCTCGCGCCAATTGGAATCGTGCGGTTCAAATGGATCCAAACATTCCAATTCCAAGTATACCTGAATTAGAAACTTTAATTCAAGAGATCCGCGGAGGTCAATAAACCATGAAAATTTCAATCGGAAGTGTTATTGGGGTCTTATTTTGTTTGGGCCTACTGGTATTCGGAGTTACCGAGACAATCGGGGTAACTACCTTCGTAGAATCTATACCTGCCCTCTCAGGTAATCCCTTTTTAAACATCCCTAGTTTATTTATCGTATTGGGTGGAGTGCTTCAAGCATCGTTAATTACCTATCAACCTCGTTATGTGGGTAAAGCTTTGATGGGTATCATTTATTTGTTTAGTCAAGCCAGAACATCCAAAAAAACGCTCCAAAAAGATTTTGAAACCATTGTAGAATGGAGTGACGATATTAAAAAAGATCGTGTTGGGGCGCTAAACAAACTAGAAAGTGAGTATGGAGGTGAAATCTCGGGATATCTCTTCTCTCTTCTCAGCACCAACTACTCTAGTGAAGATATTGAGACCTTTGGGTCGAATCACATTGAGGAAAATTACTTCCGTCAAATGGTCATTGTAGATGTGCTACGAGCAATGGGTGGTGCGGCTCCTTCTTTTGGAATGTTTGGTACGCTCTTCGGTCTAATCGTAATGCTTGGAGAACTGGACGACCCCTCCAACATGGGGCCTGGTCTTGCAGCAGCACTTATGACTACGTTATATGGTATCATTTTTGCGCGCTTTGTATTCTATCCTATAGCTGAAAAAATTAAAAATGCGGCTCAGATGAATAAATTCCGTGAATATTTTGTATTGGAAGGTATTGTGCTCATCAATGACAAAAAATCGTCCTTTTATATTCAGGATAAACTGAGTACCTACTTACAACGAGATTTCAAGAAACAAAAGGCAGAGTAAGTTTAGTAACACTAACCGATATTCTGAGCATAGTAAATCATGAAACGACGACAACAAAATAGTTCTTTTGACGATGCCGAAGAGGATCAGGAGTGGCTACTCACCTATAGTGATATGATCACCTTGTTACTGGCCTTCTTCGCTATGCTTATCGCTGTTTCCCAAACCGATATCGCACTTTGGGAGCAGATGAAGCAGGGAATGCGCTCCGATGTTGCCGGTAAAGAAAAAGTTGAAACTCCTTTGGCCGAAATTAAACTGGACCTGGACTCTTTACTGGTTGAAGAACGGAATCAGGGTTTAGTGGGTGTAATTTTAGATAAAGATGGCATTAAATTATCCTTCAATAGTAGCTCATTATACAACTCTGGAGAGGCGATTCTTCTACCTTCTGGAGAGCGTATCATCAACAAGGTGACCCAGGCATTGAATCTTTTGGATTATTATCAGTTCCGAGTCGATGTGGAAGGTCATACTGATAATGTACCCATTAATACCGCAAGGTTTCCTTCTAACTGGGAGCTATCCGTAGCCCGAGCCTCTGAAGTAGTTAAGTTTTTTATTCGTGAGGGCATTGAGGGTGACCGATTGAAAGCCTCTGGCTATGCCGATACCAAACCAGTTTTGCCCCATGTCGACGAATTTGGACGAGATATTGTAGAAAATCGTGCGGCCAATCGTCGGATCCTAATTCGTATCTATTACTAAACTGCTTTCGCTCGTTAAGCAGCGCAGCCACACTTCATCTCTGCCATGTGCGGACGTTATACCTTGTTTAGTGAACCAGAAGCTATTGACGCCTTCTTTGATCTAGAGGAAGCGGTTGATTTACCTTCTAACCAAAATGACGATTTATTTGGGGCCCCTCCTATTCTTCACCCTCTTCCCTCTTATAATATTTCTCCAAGCCATGTAGTGCCTATTATTCTCGGAGGCCATACAGACCACTACCCCACCCGCATTCGTACGGCTATGCATTGGGGCTTTATGGGCTGGAAACCAAAAGGTAATGAGCGGCCATTTCTGCCTATCAATACCCGATCCGAACAAATACTCGCGAAACCTATGTGGCGAAATGCTTCCCATCAACGATGCTTAGTGCCTATGAATGGATTCTACGAATGGTCGGGAATCAAAGGACATAAAATACCCCATTATATTCATTCTAGCACCGATGACTTATTGGTAGCCGCTGGCCTATACTCTCCAATTAGTCCTATATCAGGTTTTGCTTCTTTTTCTATTCTAACCACTCGGCCAAATCGCATTATGGAGCCCATACACCATCGAATGCCCGTATTTCTACACACCTCGGAATGGAATAACTGGTTAGATCACACACGTCCGCTCCAGGAGCTTAGCTATCTCATGGATCCCTACCCCGATGCAGCACTTAGCGAATATACGGTGGGTACCTCGGTGGGAAATGTGCGAAACAATTCTCCCGATCTCATACTCCCTAGCTAAGGTATTTCTTCCGGCTGAATAGATACATACTAGCGTTATGGCCTAATACGATGAAACAAAAACTGCTCATCTACCTCTTGAATAAAACGCCAGTCTCCCTGATCCATAATGTATACCACATGAAAAAAACGACTTTCGCTGTCTTCCAGCACATAGTGCAAATGCCGGGTAACCATAACATCTTCCAAATGACGAGTCTCGACTCGAGCTACCTGAACGGAGAAATTTTTCGCCTTTAAAAAACGATACGGGTGCATACGATCTATCTTTGCGTGCTCGAGAGGGCTTTGACGAAAGCACTGGCTCAGTGGCAACCATTCAAACCGAATAGGACGCATACGATGGGCTGGGGAAGGTTGATGTTTGTGACGCTGATGATGGATTAACATTCTATCAAGAACATAATGCGTACCGTCATCGCTCGTTAGAGGAAGTTCCGAACCCTGAACAGATAGCACATCCCACAATAATTCATCATGATTAAACCGCAGGTCCATAAGCTCTCCCTGTTGGGTTTGTATACTGTAAAAAGAGTGTAGAATTCCACCCACTGTTTTGGTGTGACAGGATCGAATCTGGCGCACATTACGCACATACTTTGCCCGCCAATCCAAGGTATTCGTGCCTGAATAGCGTGGGAAAAAAGCCAACATTTCTATGAGTGGGTAGGTATTCATGACCAATTTTTGTTTGGTCATTTTAAATTACACACATATATTGTACATATCAATAGCGAATATATGTATGCCTCCAAAAAAAGACTATTCTTATCAAGCCGAACAAGATGTACACCGAATTACCCTGTACAATACCGTCTATCCCGAGCATCAACATCGGGCTCGAAAAGATCGATTGTATATTCACTTCGATTTTGCATGCTTCTATGCTCAGGTGGAACAGCTGCGTAAAAATCTCTATGGCATACCATTAATTGTGGGCGGTTGGCGCAAAGAAAATGGAACCGTTAAAGGGATTGTGGCTACCTCTTCTTATGAAGCTAGAGCGATGGGAATCAAAACTGGAATGAGTGCTTATGAAGCCTATAAACACTGCCCCTATGTTTGTATGCTGCAAGTAGACTATGCGAGTTACACCGCTATATCAAAACAAGTTCATCATATTTTAAACCGTTACTCACACCGGATTGAGCGCTATTCTATGGATGAATATTTTATGGATGGAAGCTTTCTACTGGGTAAGGAAGAACCTCAAATCCGTCGATTTGGAGAACAGCTGCAACGAGACATCTATGAAGCGACAGGCCTATATGGATCTATTGGTATCGCACGGTCTAAAACCTATGCAAAATTAGCAAGCGGGCTCAATAAACCCAGAGGTATTTCTCTTATTCTCAGCGATGGTGATGAACGTATGTATATTCATCCTTTACCACTAAACGAGGTGTGGGGCGTGGGTCGGAGGCGATACGAACATCTTCTGGCCGAAGGCTATGCCACAATACGCGACGTGGTCAAGCACAATCAAATCGATACCTTTGTACGGCTTTTTGGACCTCATTTTGGGCAGATGCTCTTTCAAACCATTACTGGCCAAGATCAGGGCCGAATTTTGGAAGAAAATGATGAATATTCTCCAAAATGGGGGGTAAGTTACGGCCACACCTTCTCGGAAGGGAGTACCGACGCTGAAGCGATTAAAGGAGAATTCGCCATTGGTATTGAAATGATCTGCTATCGTATGCGAGCTTATGGTATTCGTGCCAGTAGCTTTGGCGGAATTATTGGCTTTGATCAGGACCGTTATCCCAGTATAGGGTTTCGGTTTATAACCCCCAGCTATACCCATATAACCAAGTATGTGTATGATGCTTTCATCAAAGAATTAGGCCCTAAAATTGACGCTTTTTGTGCTCAGGGGATGGCTATCCGAAACCTTGTCCTAGGAACTCAGGATATGGACAAAACGAGTCAAATGAATCTTTTTTTTCGGGATGAAAGCGAACAAACCGAACGATACAAAGCGATTGATCACATCAATAATCGATATGGAAAAGGAACCATACAAAGTGCGAGAAGCCTTTATCGGGTAGAAGGAAATACCCATTTTTTAGAGCGAAATTCCGGCTAAACACCCATCCAAGCTATAAACTGAAAAGTTGTGTTTATTTCAAATTCATTTCGGTTTGAGTGCCGGAAAAAGCTACATCATCTTGAAATTTAGTCAATGAAAAACT
>CAKZLH010000378.1 GCA_937125285.1 uncultured Balneolaceae bacterium
GCTATCGGAATATAGGAAGAATTACGCGCGCACCAATAGATTTATATACTACCAGCCGCTTGTAAGGCTTCAAATACACGCACCGAATCGGAAGCTTCCTGCACATCATGTACGCGCAATATACGCACTCCTTTCAATAATGCATGATAATGTGCGGCTAAGGTTCCGGCTAAACGACCTTCGACTGGTCGATTGTCTAATAACTGAGCAAACATAGATTTACGAGAAGCACCCAAAAGTACGGGAAAACCAAGCTCTACCACTTTATCAAGCTGAGCAATAATTTGAAGATTGTGATCCAAGGTTTTTCCAAACCCAATACCCGGATCAACCATAATGTATTCAATTCCTTTTTGCTGCAAATAAGCCGTTTGTTGGACTAAAAAGTCTACAATGTCACGTACCGCATGTTCGTAGTGGGGATTATTCTGCATATCTTGAGGGCTACCTTGAGAATGCATCACCAAATAAGCAGCCTTATAAGAAGCCGCTAAATCGGCCATTTTGGGCGCCTTCTGAAGCCCACTCACATCATTAATGATATGCACCCCTAAATCTAGTGCTTGTAAGGCAACATCGTATTTTGTGGTATCAATAGAGAACAAAACATCCGTACCAAAGCGAGGAATCGCTTCTTTTAGAATAGGCAAAACGCGAGATAATTCTTCTTCTGTGGAAACAATGGGGGCATAGGGTCGAGTAGATTCACCACCAACATCTATAATTGATGCACCTTGCCCAATCATTTCCTCTATATGATGCAAAGCGGATTCTACACGATTAAACTGGCCTCCGTCACTAAGTGAATCAGGAGTCGCATTTAAAATCCCCATAATCTCGACGGATTCTCGAGCAAAAAATGAGGATAATAAACTCATAGGATTAAACGCTTAAAAAGGAATCTAAAGACTATGCCTTACTAAATACTCATGTAAGGCATATACCTTACCACTCTTCTTGAAGCTCTCCTTCTTTTCCTTCTTTACTAGCCCACTCATCGGCAGCAGGAAGAGCGTCTTTGGTTTCATTAATTACATGATCTTCCCAAGCTTCCGCTAAACGCTCATTCAAATCAATAAAATGCTCCCATTTTGCAGGCACCTCATCATCGGGATAAATAGCTTCAACCGGACATTCAGAAACACAGGCATCGCAATCGATACACTCATTGGGATCGATAACTAAGAAATTAGGACCTTCGCGGAATGCATCAACCGGGCATACTGCCGCACAGTTAGTGTATTTACATTTGATACATGGTTCGGTAACTACGTATGGCATAGCTTAAAAAATAGAGTGAGAAGTAAAAGTTTATTAGTAAATATCTATCCCAATTTGATTAGATGCAATCCAAATTATTGGGGCAAAAGACACTAACTATTATTTAGATAAGTCTTTTTATTCTGATAAGATTCCCTCGAAGGTCATAAGATCCCCGTCATTGGGCGCTGGGTTCAGTCCAAGTAGATGTACAAGTAAGGAATACACATGAATAGATTCAAAAGCCTCTAAGTGACTATTAGGTGCAAAGTCTGGACCTATTGCTACAAATACGGCATGCATTTCGGCATGTTGAGGATCGTAGCCATGATTTCCTCCCGAAGGATAATTAGGATTTGAAGATAGCTGCTGTGTAGTTGTTAGACTATATCCCAAGTCGGCAATAATGGTTAGGTCTGGCGTGCGCGGGTGCTTGCTGTTATGCAGTCTTTCCGGTAGCTCTTCCTTCAAAAAAACTTGGAATGGAGCTCCTTCCTCTTGTGCATTTTTCAAGGTATTATAGACCTCTGCTCGATAAACAGCTTCGATATTCATAGTGGCTACAGGAGAACCTCCAATCATAAGTACTTTTTCTAGATCCATATAGGAATCCAAAGTGATCACACGATCTCTTGAGATGTTTTGCATGCCATGATCCGAAACAAGAACGACGTTGGTTTGATTGGTAAGTCCAGCCGATTCTAATTCCTCCATAAGATATTTCATGAGTCCATCAACCCGTAAAAGAGCGGCGTCTGTTTCTGGAGCATCCGTTCCATATCGATGACCCTGACTATCTAAAAAACTAAAGTAGAGCGTCGCTAAATCCACTTCCAAATCCGTACCCATGCTAAGCCATTGGATAACGGTATCGATGCGTGCACTATCGGGTACACTACCATCATATCGTTTCCAATGCGTAGGTCGCATTCCTTGAACGGGGGCTTCAGATCCCACCCAAAACATGGTGCCTGCGCGCACTCCTTGTTTCTCGGCTGTATTCCAAATGGGTTCTCCTTCGTACCAATCGGCGCGTTCTACTTGCTCTCTATCACCAATACGATACATTTGAGCGAGTGTTGAGTCATAGATTGAATTTCCTATTAGCCCATTATTTTCAGGATGTAACCCAACCGCTATGGCATAGTGATTGGGGAACGTTTTCGATGGAAATACGGGAATTAAGCCCTCTGATTTCGCCCCTTTTTGAGCTAATGCATACAGGTAGGGAGTTCGCTCAGCACTAAGATAGTCGGCTCTAAAACCATCAAACGAAATGAGCAATACTTTCTTTGCTTTACTATCTCTGTCTTGAATGTCTTGCTGCATTAGAGGGCTGCAAGACATAAGTAGTAGTACTAAACTAAAGACAAGTTTATGTGCCTTCAGTGGAATAGAAGCCATAATTGAATTAATCCTTATTCGAAATCAGAAGTTAATTTGAATCGAGCAATACGATTATTGCCTTTGTCGGCAACGTACACAACTCTTCGGAAATATGCGACTCCACTAGGCTGATTGAATTCTTTTGGACCGGCTCCTAACTCACCAAAAGAAACCAAAATTTGACGTGTTTGATCCGCAGCTCCTGCAGGTGGGGGAACGCCTTCCTGGCCATTGGACTGAAATTGATAGAGGCGATGAGTTTCACTGTCTACAACAAAGATGAAGGCGTCATCATCTCCACCAAAAGCTACATCTTGCGGGCGTAAAAACTTGTTGGTTTCGTATAAAAACCCATCGGCTTGAGTAGTATCTTGAGCCAATAGCTGAGAATTTTGTTGGTAGACCAATCCATCAACCGTTTCAACTACATTGATCCATAGTACTCGGAAAGGAATCTCTTTGGAGGCATCGGCTTGGGTAATCAAGAAACTTCGATCATCGGTATAGCTGTCTCTTTGAGGCGGTGCCACAAAGCTTGCAATACTGCTTAATCCAATCGCACTTCGCAGAGAGGGTACATTTGGACTAAGGCTTCGAATCTGACGGACATTTCGCATTTTATCTGTCTTTTGTCCGTCAACAATAACTCGGTGAAATTCTAGAACCGTATTATCCGGAGCCGCTACTTGAGTGGTTTCATTATAAGGACCGGTTCGAGTTACGTATAAGGTATTATCTGCTAATATGGTAAGCCCGGTTATTCGAACCTTCTCATAGTTCACTGAACTGCTTCGATTGAGTCGGGCATTTTGTGCCGCAGATGTACTCAAACTCGCATCGTCGAATGGAAAAATAAGAGTATCCACGAAGGTAATTGGTCCCGCTCCATTCATATTTTTGATTTTAAATACGGCCGGTAGATTCCAAGTGATGCTCGGATCAATACTCTCAATTACCGTATCAATACGAGCGGCAACGTACACATTTAGTAAGCGATCCTGAGTAACAGCTTCAGCACCTTCTAAATCAATACTTACCCTAGGTGATAAATCGGCACGATCCAATAAGTGCACTCCATTGGCGTCGGTAACATATACGAATTCATCAAAGCCAACATGCACATCGTTAGGAGCATCAAACCCGCCCCAAAATGGTAGTACAGGGGCATAACCATCCACATTTTCAAGCCGTGGATCTATTTTTCCTTCGTCAAATATTTCATCGGTATCCTGATTTGATTTGGAGTTGAAAATATCATCACAGGATAGATTCAACCCGAAAAAGAGTATAAGAAGTAGCAAACTCCAGCGGGGAGTATTAGAATAGAGGTATGAATGTACTAATTTCATAGTGTTACACTGACTCCTATACGGTGAATCTGACCTAGGCGCTCAAAGCGTGTATAGGCATAATCGGCTTTTAATGTTCTACCCATGAAAGGCACTCGAACACCACCTCCAAGACTAGGCATTTTACGTTCCAGCTGTCCAAATTCATAACCGGTTCTCAGGTAAAACTGATCCATAAAGCTGTACTCTGTTCCGAGATTTAACTGTTCGGCATTATCGGATGGATTGGTCACTTGAGCCGTTACTACAAGTTTATTTTGTTGATTCTCCCATACATCATAGGCGGCACCGATATGGAATCTTGTGGGCAAAGAGGTAAGGGTTTCGGGAGACAACACCTGAACACCTTCCAAAGACTCTCGAGAGGTACTGCCATCGGGGGAAGCATCGAGGCCGAAGTTATTTATGCCAACGGCGAATCGTAGTCCCGTATCGCCTACTCGATAGGCAAACCCAAAATCAATCGCTCCACTTTGGTACTGAACCTCTTCAATTTTCTCGAGCAAATACTTAAAGGTGATGCCGTAACTGAAGAGATCCGTAACTTTTTGCGCCACCGATAAACCCGCAGACATGTGATGGGTGCTGAACATTCGACCGGTACCAAATGGTTGAAATTCGGTAGTCTCCATAATGTCGCCCGATCCCAAATACTGTATAGAAAGGCCCAAAGCAAGCTGGTTAATTTTTTGGATGTAACTGAAATAGTCCTGTTGAATGCCCGCTACATACTCGGTATGGCTCGCCATGAATTCACTCCGAGTCATCTCGGCAGATAAGGCTGGATTCCAATAGAGGCTAGATCCATCTTTAGCATCGGCCATGTTGGAATTTCCCATAGCCGCCGAACGGGGATCTACGGCTATTTTAGTGAACTGAAAACCTTCGGTTCCTGCCCGATCCTCTCCGTACGAATTTTGTGCTTTCAGAGTGGGATTCGTGAGAATCAAAAGCCCTAGTAGACATCCGAGCAAAGGAAAAATATGTAGTTGATTACATCTCATGTTAGAATCGAATCGATAGACCTACCATGATATGTCGCTGCTCAATGTAATTGGCAGGATTATCGTAAGCGGGTAAATTATTATCAGTTGGGTCTAAATAACGTGGATCACGAACGTTTCCTGGCACATCATAGCTTCTGTCGTCTCGTAGTGCAATTAAAGCGGCTGGATCGGTCGGGTATTTCTTATACCCTTGACCCGTTACCGGATTTACAATGACAGAGCTTCGGTTGTCTAATATGTTGGTGATTTCCACAAAAGTAGAAATTCGAGCACCTTGTACCTCAAACCACTTTTGAATATTTAAATCCATATAAAACCATGACGGACCCACTTCACTGTAACGCTTGGCAGGATCTATTACCCGCTCATAAATGGGTCTCCAATCTTCTCGTCCAGTAACCGGATTACGCTGTAAACCCACAAATTCCATAGGCGTGTAGCGGGTTCCTGATCTCCAAACGGCCGAAAGAAAGACTTGGAAATCGTTAAGTGCTGACCAGCCAAAAAGTCCTTGAGGGCGATCATGGGTGAAAGTGATGTTACCTTTGATATCGAATGGTCGGTCCCATGCAAGAGGAGTTTCTACGTTACTGCCAATATTTTGATTGGCGTTAATAGCATTTAGGTTATCATCATTGGTGGAGCTAAGTCCTTCCGCTCTCGAATAGGTAAAAGAAAGCTGCCCACGTAATAAATCCTTGTAGCGTTTTAAATAAGATAATTCAACTCCTCGGGCACGCGCATAATCTCCATTGATACGGAATGCCTTGGTCACGTCACGTCCATCCACATCTTGAACACGAATAGATTGAGTAGTTACGAAATCATATTTATCACGCCAGAAGGCCGAGGCATTAAAGGCGTCGTTTGAAGTCAACTGATTACGAAACCCAATTTCGTAAGAAATATCGACTTCTGGGTCTAGATTTGGGTTTCCTAAATCAGGTAAATCTGACTGATCTTGATAAAAAGGATCTAAACCGGCATAGATATAGCTGGGGTGAGGAATCCGAGTAGAGTGACCATAGTTGAAGAACAAAACCTGATTTTCTCGAACGGGGAAGGAAACATTGATTTTTGGTAGGAATCGAAACTTATATCGTAAACCGAAGAGCTCGGTACTGCTGTCGATATAATCCTGTGCCACAAAACTAGGAATGGTAGATAGCGCGTTAGGATCTAAGGCATCTTGTACGGCATCATCCACATAACGCCCGGGAGCCCAATATTCTAAACGAGCTCCTATGTTGGCAATGAGTCCATTATAACGGATTTTGTCGGTGATGTAGAACGCTCCCCGTTTTGGTTTAACTCTCCAAGCATCAAAGGTCTCACCCACTCGAAAGGTTTCAGAGATGGTATTCTCATCAATTTGAATGGGAGCACCGATCCATGGGCGCGTGATATCAATCCACTGATAGTCGTTGAATTTAAACTCAAAGCCGGCTACAATTTGATTGGTTCGGTCTCCAAAAAATTTAGTCAAACTGCTTTTAAAGGTGAGTTCCTCAGCAAAATGATCATGCCAAAGGGTGGAAATACCCCCATTATTAATGTATCCAGGACCTGCCAATACATAGGTGAAATCTTCACCACCTTGAAATTCCTCAGCTGGCGAGGTTACAATACTTTCTGGATCAAATTCGCTGTCTACATTTAGCGGTCTCCATGATCGACCATTGGCATCGGCGCGAAGACGGGTAAATAATCGACTCACCTGCATCTCGTAAAAAGCAGTTTGAGAAAGGGTTTGTGTCCATTTCAAATACGAGAGATTACTATCATGGGTATAGGTGCTGGCATTATCCAGAAAGCCATTTGAGAAAGCAAACTGAAAACCTGGCCTAATCTGTGTATCCGCTCCCGTAATCTGAAGCATACGAGTATTCTGATTAATGGTAAGGGATCGTTGATAGGCCCCTTGAAGCCGCATCCCCGGCTTGATGTTATAGGTCATTTTGAACATGCCGTTCCAACGATTGCCTTGACGAGGCGACCAGAATTCGCTGTTCACGATGGATGATCGAATTTGACTGGCTGAAAGCTTTGTATATCCATCGGTGAGTGAAATTTGACCCGTGGCAAAAAAGGTCATTGACCCGGGCAAATCCAAACCCAAGGCAGGGAGCAGTTGTTCGCTAAGTATGGATGGTCCACCAATACTCAACTCATAAATATCGGAGAAAAAATTAGCCTGATTGGTCATGACGTTACTTCCAAGGTTGTCTCTCTTGTGAGAGAAATTTCCCTCGTAACGATCGCCTCCATTTTGGGTTTGTACCGCCACTACCCCCGAGGTAACATCTCCGTATTCGGCTCCTACCCCACCAGTAATCACTTCAATATTACTAAAAGAATTAGATCCTAAATCCAATCCAAATCCTGTACCGGCTAGTGGATCTTGTGCAGAAACGCCATCCACAACATAACCTGTTTCATAAGCGCGCCCCCCTTTTATATACAAACCTGTAGGATCTTTCACGACACCTGACTGAAGGGAAACGGCATCTTCAACCCGCTGAATAGGAGCGGCTTCTATGTCTTTTTTGGAAATGGTGGCAGAGGTGGTGGATTTCTCTACGTCAAAAATAGGAGCCTCTCCAATGACCACAACCTCCTCATCGGATTCGAATATTTGTTCGGTCAAGCTTTGAGCAATCTCTGTGGTTTTTCCCGCTTCTACTACAATACCGGTGACCTGAGTTACCTGAAACCCGATAAAGGTAATCTCAATGGTATATTCACCGGGCCGAATACTACGGATAAGAAAACGACCATCGATATCGGTTGCGGCACCAAAATTGGTTCCAACGATTCGAACATTCACCCCCGGAAGAGTCTCACCTGTGGCCTCTTCAGTAATGACTCCGCCTATGTTACCTGTAGCTTGAGCGTAGATAGATGGGCTAAACAGAAGATTAAATACTCCTAAAAGTAAAAGCGTCGCTATGGATAAAGCTTTGTTTGACATAAGCATCACACTAATTTTTAAATCCTAGCTTTTGAACACACATGTAGTCCAAAAATTCGCGCATGTTGTTATTTCCGTTTAGCTTGGTTAGGTCCATCCCAAAATAAATAAGATTCTGTTCGGGGCTCTGAACACTGACGCCTTCCATCAGTGTATAATCGGTTATGAACCCAAGTAGGGTAGTCGCTCGATAATCGGCTTCATAGAGAAGGGTGGACCCAGAAATAGGTTTAATGGGTAACCAACCAACCACTCTTCCATCCAATTTTAACGTAGGGGCCGATTCATCGGAAGGTGAAACAATCTCGGTACCTCTATTCACTACAAAGCCCGTTTCAATACCGCCCGATGGAAAATAGCCTATAGAATCTACAGGTAGAAAATTGAATATGACATCTTCTTGAGATACCTCTTTCATAGGGATGGTTGCAAACATGGTTCCCCCACGAGAAAAGAACTCTGAGGTAATATCTAATGCATGTACGATATTACGATCTACATCGTCTGAAATCCAATAGATATGATCCCAGCTAGCAAGCGTCTTTTTTAGGGTAGGATCGACCACTTTGGGGAATTGATCGGATAATTCTATAGTGCCCAAAGCGGGTTGACCGGTATTAATAAGCCACACATCGGGCTCAATACCTAGTTCTTTGAGATAAGAAAGATGCCAATTCATATCTGAGATCGACGAACTCTTACCTATGTCATTTAAGAGCAACACCTTGGATGTCTGCTGCTTCACAAACCACTGGGTTTGATCCATTTGACTTACCGCTCCAGCCGCATCAATCGTTCGAATATAGGCCGTATTCGTGGTACCAACTTCGATGCCTTCAACAAAAATAAAATCTCCACTACCGGTAATGGCACTACTGTAGGAGCGTCCTAAAAATAGCTGAGCCGTTGCCGCCCCGAGACTTGAATTATCTACGGCTAAGGAGATAAAAATCTGCCCCTCATTGGTTTGATCAAAAGGAACATCCACCCATCCATTTACTGTATCATTAATCGCAATTTGGGTACTTCTCACATTTAATAAGCCATCGGGATCATCAATAGACCACCCAAAACTTGCTATACCAAACATGGTATCGGCTGGTGTCTCGTTGGTTTTAAAGGCAACCGTTGGGGTTGAATTTATGATGGGATAACGTAAGCGAGCCCCAATGGGGTCTTTTGCACCGTCGTTATCGATAGCTCGAATTTTAAAAAGCACATCATCGATGGTTTGCCCCTCGGTAATGGGCAGAATAAAGGTACTATCGGTTTTGGTAGTAAATGTCCAAGCTCCTTCACTGGTATCATTAATGGCATATTCATACCCAGCGATATATCCGTCGGGGTCATTTCCCCACCATGATATAGTAATTTGACTTGATAACCGAAAGTCCTCTTCACGATCGATACCGGCTATGGTCATGAAGGTGGAAGGAGGTTGATTTGCAACATACTCTCCCGTAATTCCCCCAGTTTCACATGCACTCCAAAACCAAGTACCAAGAAGCAGAAACAAGGCCCATCGTGTGGTGAGTTTTAACTGCTTATTTTCACTCTTAGGTATGTGTAATAGTGATTTCAAATCTAAAAAAAATATATCGTAAAGGAATTGGTTACCGTTTGCTGATCCAAAAATAGAAGAAGAGATGAAGGCTCCCACCTTCATCTCAAAAATTTATCAAATTTATTTAATCAACATCATATTTCGAGTCATAGTAAATGAACCCGCTTCTAGTCGATAGATGTAAACCCCACTAGCCAATCGTTGCGCATCAAAACTTACGGTATGCGTACCGGCTTTCATGGGTTGATTAATAAGGGTTGCCACCTGACGTCCTAACACATCGAACACCGTTAGTCGAACATCCGCTGATTCTGGTAAATCAAAGGCTATCTGAGTACTTGGGTTGAATGGGTTTGGATAGTTAGGTTTGAGGTCAAACTTCTCGGGTAGACCGGTAACCAATTCGTTATTTACAGAAGCACTATTGGTTAGAGTAATGGTTCTGTAAACGGTATTGAAAGAGTTGGTTGCTACATCATAGGCATCAGATACAGCCACCGTATCTACACCATCATTCACTCGAACGTTCCAAAGTAGTTCAATACTCTCTCCATCCGCTACACCGGCAGATACTAGTAGTTGATCAATGACGGCTGCAGTCAGCGTTACTTCGGTATCTGCACCGTCGTTATTAGAAGGTACGGCCACAAATTCTGTAGAATCGGCGGTGTATAATACCCACTCGTAGCTAACGGTGTTACCATCATAGTCGGTAGTTGCCGCCCAGCTTGGAGTGACATCTGATGTGGCTTCAACCGTTACCCCTGAATCTGGGCTCTTGAGAACAAAATTACTTCTAGGCAAGGTCCAGTCAGCAGCCGTTATTTCATCTAGGCTTCTAAGGATCATTTTTGGATTACCAAAGCTGTAGTGTAATATTCCGGTGAAGTTCTCAATAACGGCACCCACTTTCACATAATCATTAAGATCTGAACCGTAGGTAGTAGATCCAAAATTCACGTTATCATCTACACGTAGACCGTTGGTTATATCCAAGGTATCAGCAGCTCCACCACCTTGACGAGAACCAATCATCCACTCACCGTAGTCAGAGCTACCGTCGGCCTGATTGGTGATTACTTTTACGTCGTCCAAGCTAATGAGTACTCCCTCATGTGCTTCAAAAGTAGCCAAAACATCTTGAGTAATGGCTGAAACAGCTAGGGTATCCATTTGAGTGTTGGTACCAGTTTTGGTGAATTCATTCAGAATAGCTGAAGTCACTCCATAGGTTTCATTGGTGGATAGATTGGTAATATTAATGATATCGCCTTGGGCTAGCGCTGACGTTTTATCATCGGTCTCAACAAAGATACCTGACCAAGCAGCTGCTTTATCCTGGATGGCAATGAATCCCTCAGTAGCGGCACTAGCCACTACGGTTGCCGTAATGTTCACGGGTAAATCACCGAGTCCATATAGTGGGCTATCTCCTCGAGCATTATCGGTTTTCTGCAAGAATTCGATACTTGTAATAGGCTCGTCCTGTACAAAGAAGTTGAACCCACCAGAAAGTGGTGCGCGCCCTGTGAGACCTTTTGAATCGGTTGCTTCTAGATGAAATGAAACAGCCGTGAAATTGGCAAAGGTAGGCATGGTAAATGCATAGGTATCACCTGAAGTATTGGTCATGGTTACCGTCGAGTCCATACCATCAGCAGAATAGGTAAGAGTTACTTCCGTTATAGTAGCTCCTTCTGTACCCACAACATCGGCACTTACGACAACTTCATCGGTTGAACTTACCGCAGAGTCGGACAACATAATGTTTGAGAATACAGGAGGTAATCCATTAACAACCACATCGTTAGGCCAGCTGAAAGTAGTACCACCTATATCTTGACCGTCCACAAAACGAGCTTCATTTAGCCATACAACGCCATCCTCAAATGGATTAATAGAAAGAGCACCGCTTCCGCTAGGAACCAATCCATCGGGATCGTCTCCAACATAGTTTACAAATCCACTAATGTCGACGCTCGCACCAGATGCAGGAGCTACAAACGCTCCATCTTCACCATCGATTCGGCGGGCATTATAACTAGGGATATATCCTTCGGCGCCAATCGCATGATCGTTTCGGAATCTCAAGGAAGTATCGTATACATACATACGAGAACCGCCTAGATTTACCGACCAATCTACTCGGCCTCCAAACTCACCCGCTTGGGTTACCGTAGCAGAAGGGAACTTTACGTAAGCCCCATTGTACTTAAGATAGCCTTCAATATTCATGTACAATTCCGTACCGGTAAAAGTATTAAGTTCCGTCATAGGTACTTCCCAAGGATCTAGAAGAGAAGCATATTCAGGGAAATCTTCATTTACGTTTCCTACCAATACCACATTGTCAACTCCAACCTGAGCTGTACCATTAAAGAATCCAAGGGTAGCGTCAAAAGTAATGATATCACCACGCACATAGGTTTCAAGTAGACTGTAGTCTGATTCTACTAACTGTATAGACATCCCTTCACGACCCATTGAAACCGCATGTGTATCGGTTACAAATACGTGGATACGAGAAATGGCATCAATAACCCCATCGTTATCAGAATCCTGCGGATTGGATAAACCGGAGCTCTTTGGGTATGAGGTAATCACGGCGGTAACTGTCTGAGTTTCGCCATTTAGAGGATGGGCTTGGATCGCATCTACAGAAAATTCGGTGATACCTGGATAGGTGTTGAAATCGCGAATGGTTGGAGGTACACCAGAGTCGTGCATTCCAATATGCGTTAGATCATCTTTATCAAATACTTCCCATTCTGAAGACATCATTCCAATTCCAAAAGAAGCTAATGGAGTAGGGTTACCTGTTGCTACAAAGGCTTTACGTACAAGAGTGTGATCTTGGGTTCCGGAAGACACACCCGCTACATCCCAACCACTTCCTGGATCTTCTTCCGTGGTTCCAAACATATCTACAATGGTAGAATCCGTTCCCTGTATATGAACAAGTGCACGTGCATCATCACCATTGAATACCGCTATAAATGAGCTTCCTCCTCCATATGGGTTTTGTACAAGAGAGTCCGCTACATCAGTAATGGCGGCATCGGCATCGGCATGCGCAACCACATAGACATCCATAGACTCAAGCATAGTACCCATCGGGAAACGAAGAGTGTCATTGAAAGGATTTCCATTGTAATTACCGAGTACAATGTAATTTCCTAAATCTACAGCTTCAGCAGTAGGGTTATAGATTTCAAATGCCTTATTGTTCCCTCCTCCTTCAATAAATTCAGAGAAAAACAAGCTTTGTTGTGCCAGCGCAGAGCCCGCACTTACGAGTACCACAAGCATTGCTAACAATCCTTGCTTAAACATGTTATTTGTAGCCTTATTCATAATATATAGGTTATTTAATGATTACTAATTTACCTGTTTGCACCTCTCCTGATGCTCTGTCTTTGACGGAATACAGGTATAATCCCGTAGTTAAGATCTGATTAGCCGAAGATTGTAAATCCCATGCATGTTCTCCTCCGGCCATCACACGCGGGTCGTCGCTATAGTTTTGAAACCAATCAATATCACCGCTGTAGGTGTCGGCATCATGATTGAATTCGGCGATGATGTCGCCCGCTATGGTATATATTCGAACCTCAGATTGGGCCGGTAGATTATAAAAGTACAGCTTACGATCTCCTTCGGACAATCCATCCCAAGCCGCATTTAATCGGTAAGGATTGGGATATACACCCACCTGATAGACCTGCTCTTCACTCCCAAATTGTTGGTTAGCAGGAGTGCCAGGAAACACCCGGATAGCATTAATATTAGCACTACTTTCCAGCCCTTCAATCCCAAATTCATCACTTCCCCGGTCAAATGCCGTAACAGAAAGCTGATACTGCCAGCCGCTTAAAAGATTGTTGAGCTCGTAGGCATAATAATAGGTGGTTGTATCATCAGGGAATTGAATGGGCTCGGGCAGTTCGACTTCAGCAAAGCCAGTGTTAAATCCCACAGCATTATTTGGATGATCAAACTCACGAATTAAACGAGGTCTCGGATTAATATCTTCGCCCAACTCGGATCGATAAATTCGATAACCCTCAAAATCTTGTTCTCCTGACACCCGATCTCTTGAACGCTCCGCTGTTTTATCCCAATAAAGGGTCACTTTTCCGGCATCTAATGCTACTCGTACCTTCGGATGATCGGGCGGCGTTGGGAATAAGTACCGGGTTAAAGCTCCGTTTTCATCGGTATCCTCTCCTTCGTCAAGCACCCCATTATTATTTTTATCCTCTCCTTGGAATACCTTATTAATGGCATTAAGAGTTTGATATAGGGGGGCTCTGGATTCCTCGTTATCAAACGATTTACCGGATAAACCCTGAAACTGATCCGGCTTTAAGGCCGCCGAAAAAGCATAGTATACCGAGATGGTCTCGCCTGGTTCAACCTGATTGAATGGCCCCATGGAAAGCATCGAGATGTAATTTCCATTTCCGGTTTGCCCATCGGTTCGAAGTTGATCCCGAACGGTTTCGCCTAAAATAACCGAATCCATTGGAAAGGGATTGGCCATGCGATTATAACGCTG
>CAKZLH010000379.1 GCA_937125285.1 uncultured Balneolaceae bacterium
GAGCTCATGAAAAAGAATCCTTTTTTCACCGTAAATAACATTAGTGAATCCATGTTGATGCGGGCCCATCAGTGCTCCGCTAAATACGAGGAGGGTACGTCTGAATTTGAAGCGGTCGGTTTTGAAGAAGAATGGAAAGGCCAACAAAAGGCACCTTATGTTCAGGAGAGCCCCATTCAATTAGGATGCGAATGGATCAATGAATGGTCAATAGAAGAAAATGGATGCCGGTTTTTAGTGGCCAAGATTCACGAAGTCTTTATCAAGGAAACACTCATGAGCGATGATTCTGATGGGTTTATTTCTCTAGATAAAGCCCAATTAGTGAGTGCTTCTGGAATGGATGCCTATTACAAACCACATTTTTTGCATCGGCAAAACTATGCAAAACCCGATGTAGAGCCCCATATTCTTTAGAGCCTATTCAATTGATGATTCCTCACAAAAGGAACTGCACTCAAGTGATAAGTTGCTTATTTTACCCTTTCACAATCAGATAAGATTTAACTTAGAGCATTCTTTTTTTTCTGGTTGAACCACTTGAGTTTCACCCAACATCCGAATCTTTCATGGCTATTCAAAAAGAACAAATTAAAACGGCATTGGCCCATGTCATTCATCCCGAAGAGAAACAGGACCTTATTTCTCTGGACATGATTCAAGATCTCATTGTTCAAGAAAAGTACATTTCTTTTACCCTTGAAATGCCCTCACCAAATGAATCCTTAGCAAATGAATTAAAACAGCGTTGCGAAGGTGCCATTCATAAGTTTATTGACCGCGAAGCCATTGTTGATATTCAGGTGGGCATTAATGTTTCCAGACAAAAAACAGCACCAGAGCCAACTCCAGAACCACCAAAACCCGTGCTTTCTGGGGTTAAACATATTATTGCGGTAGCCTCTGGAAAAGGAGGGGTGGGTAAATCTACGGTAGCGGTAAATTTGGCCGCTGCACTGGCTCGGTCAGGGGCAAAAGTTGGGCTTATGGATACCGATATTTATGGCCCTAGTATCCCTACTATGTTTGACTTATTTGATCGTCCCGACATAACGGTGCAGAAAAAGTTGGTTCCCCTCGAAAAATACGGCATCAAGCTGGTTTCTATGGGTTTTCTGGTTGATGTGAACCAAGCCATGGTTTGGCGCGGTCCTATGGTTACCAGTGCTATTAAACAATTTATGAACGATGTGGAATGGGGCGAATTAGATTATATGATATTGGA
>CAKZLH010000380.1 GCA_937125285.1 uncultured Balneolaceae bacterium
GTGGGTACTGAGGCCTTAGTAGATTATATGTCGGAGGTGGTGGGATTTGATGTGGCTCCTTTGGCCAAGCAGTATTTGATGGATACTCGATTACCGGTACTTGAATATGGGTTTCGAGGTGGACAGTTACGCTACCGCTACGCACAAGTTGGGGTAGATTTTGCCATGCCCGTGGATGTTAAGGTGGGAATTTTGAGCAATGGGGGCTCGGATTCGGAGGTATTTTCGGAGCTTCGATTAGTGCCTACAACTCGTTGGCAAAGCCTGGATTTGTCTGAAGTTATGGACCTAGGAATGGCTGGTTTGGCTTTGATCGATGCAGATGATGAAAGCGATTTTCTGGATTCTGTCAGGTGGAATTTGAGGGTTGAACCTAATTTTTATGTGGGTGCTTTGGAGGTGAATCCAGGGGAGAAAGGGGTGGACTAAGTGTGTGGGTGACACTTGCTAGATTACTATTATTAATAAGTTAAGTTTATATATCTGCATAAATTATTGTATCAAATCACAAATTAATGCTTATCTTATTTTCAATAAAAATAATTTGTGTCACGCGTATTATATACATGACGACTAATTTGGTATCAAAAAACTAATCAATTCAGGAAGCACATTTATGAAAGCAAGTAATGATAGTGCAATTAAGAACAAGACTGTTTGAGATTATATTAAAAGCGAATTTAATTCTGAAGTTATAGGGTCTTCAAACTAAGCGAATATACCGGCATCAATTCGAGGCCAAGTTTATGGTAAAAGAGCATTCGATGTAATTTTAGGTTCAGTTGCTTTTATTGTTTTTGCAATTCTTTATCCATTCATAGCTTTTGGTATAAAAATTAATTCATCAGGTAAAGTAGTTTACAAGCAAAAACGAACTGGAATGAATGGTGAAGTTTTCACGTGCTATAAATTCCGAACAATGCATATTATTGAGAAGAGAAATGATAATATTACTCCTATTGTAACAAAACGAGGCGATAATAGGATTTTTAGTTTTGGTAGTATTCTTAGAAAAACAAATTTGGATGAATTACCTCAGGTAATAAATGTTTTGAGGGGTGAAATGAGTCTTGTGGGACCTCGCCCTTATCCTGTTGATGAGTGTAAGTATTGGAATAATACATTTGATGATTTTTATTACCGATATATGGTGAAGCCTGGAATTACAGGATATGCTCAGGTTTCAGGATATCGCGGTGGAACACTGGATGAGGAACACATGCGTAGAAGGTTAGATAAAGATCTAGTTTATATTGAAAAACAGTCATTACTTTTAGATTTCAAAATCATCTATAAAACAGTTAGACAGATGGTGTCATTTAGAACAAATGCCCATTAAGCTATTCTACTCAAACACTATCGTCTTATTCTTGTGAACCAACACTCGCCGCTGAAGATGTAGGCTGATAGCTCTGGATAAGACCATCTTTTCAATATCCTTTCCTTTGGTTTTTAGGTCATCGACCGTGTCTTTGTGAGAAACTTTTGCGACAGATTGTTCAATGATGGGACCCTCGTCTAAATCTTGGGTCACATAGTGGCTGGTAGCTCCGATAATCTTTACTCCACGTTCAAAGGCGCGGTGATACGGTTTGGCTCCAGCAAAGGCCGGTAAGAAGGAATGATGAATGTTTATAATCTTATTTTCGAAGTTTGCCACAAATTCGGGGCTTAGTATCTGCATGTATCGAGCCAACACAATGAAATCTACCTTTAAATCCCTTAGCAATTGAAGTTGAAAAGCTTCTTGTTCGGCTTTGGTCTCCGAGCTCATAGGGAAGTGATAAAAGGGAATATCATACTTTTGGGCTAATATTTCATGGGTGCGATGATTGGATAATATGGCGGGGATTTCTACAAACCACTCGTCTGAAAAGTACCTCGAAAAGATGTCGTAAATACAATGAGAGGACTCGGAAACAAAAAC
>CAKZLH010000381.1 GCA_937125285.1 uncultured Balneolaceae bacterium
AGGGTATAGATTTGCTTTCAATGTTTTTCTAAAATCTCTATTAATACCCATACCACCACAATCAAAATTTTGTATTTGGAAATCCAACACAAAAGGTTCAAATACAATAGATTCATTTAGTTGATTATACCATACGGTTCTAGACTGTCTGAGGTCGCTAGGTAGCGCATGTATTATTTCATAATTTTGATGTCTAGAACTAGAATCGATGTGCTTTTGGAAGGTATTTTTACACTGAAACTCTGTGATACTTGTTGTCCCCTTGATGGTGATTCCAATGGCATAGGAGAGGGTTAGGCTGTCGGTAGCTTGATAAACGGATGTTCCGATATTGGTTTTAGCTTGCAGATCACAACTCAATAGTGCTAATAAACCTATAGATAGGGTAGTTAAAAGCAAAATGGGAGCTCTAGTGAAGTAAAAGATTTCACGAATATCGAGTGACATTACTCTGAAAATTGGTGTATTATTAAAAGGTGATTTAACGTGATAATTCACGTTCCATCTTCGCTCATTCCACTCAAAAAAGTAAAACAATAGCATCAGAAATGACAGATTTAAAAACACTCGTACAAGCAGCAGAAGACATTGCTAAAATAGGGGGAGCTCATACATTAAAGTATTTCAAAAAAGACTTTGAGGTTATCTCAAAAGCAGATGATTCTCCGGTAACCATTGCCGATAGAGAGACTGAAATGATTATTCGGGAAGAGATTGAAAAAAGGTTTCCAACCCATGGTATTATTGGGGAAGAGTACGGTATCACCCGACCTGATGCAGAAGTTCAATGGGTATTAGATCCCATCGATGGTACGAAGTCGTTTATACATGGAGTGCCATTTTATACTACCTTAATCGGAATCATGATAAAAAAAGAACCCATGGTAGGAGTGATTAACGCACCTGCTTTGGATGAATGTTGTGTAGCAGGGATTGGTATGGGGGCGTATTTTAATGGGAAAGCCTGTTCTGTCCGAGAAACGAGAGAAATGAGTGAAGCCACCTTACTTATAACGGAAATAAAAAGATTTCAGGATGTAGGTAAAGAGGAAGAGTTTCAAGATTTAATGCAAAAGACCAAGCTTCACAGAACTTGGGGCGATGCCTATGGACACATGATGGTGGCCATAGGTAGGGCAGATATCATGTTTGATCCTGTATTAAACTTATGGGATGCCGCAGCACTATTGCCGGTTGTAAAAGAAGCAGGTGGAGTATTTAGTGACGTTCATGGAGTGGAAACCATTCACTCCGGAAATGGATATTCTACCAATCCATATTTACATCCAGAGTTGAAAAAACTCTTTGAACATCATCGAACTATTAAGACTGCCTAATCCACTTAAAAATTTCCTTAAAACTAGGTTTTTTACCATACATCAAGATACCTGTTCGATAAATTTTAGCACTTAGAAGCATCATGCCCGCAACCGATGCGATGAGTAAAACAATAGACAGCAGAACTTCCCAAAAGGGTACGTTAGAGACAAGTAAGCGCGTCATCATGTTTATTGGGGAAGTTAGTGGGAAGAGTGATACTATCGTGGCAAAGGTTGAATCTGGCACTTCTGCAATTCGAAAATTCAACATGTAGCCAATTAGTATGGGGAGCATTACGGGCGTCATAAATTGCTGTGAATCCTGTTCGGAATCTACAGCAGCACCTATGGCTGCAAAAATGGAGCTGTACATTAGAAATCCCAATATAAAAAACACAAAAAAGTACATCAGGAAAACGGGATTAACACTGAATTGATCCAAGAAACTCAAATCCACTGAAGCACTTTCCATACCTGGGTTAACCATATCGGTTGGTACACTACCCATACGCTGTGTGATGAAAAATTGAGCTACAGGTGCTGCGAAAACAGTGATTCCAGCATAGGTTGCAATCCACAGACCAAATTGCGTAAGGGCTACTAAACAAACACCCACTAATTTACCCACCATTAATTCTATGGGTTTCACAGAGGATGTGATAATCTCTACAATGCGAGAAGTTTTTTCCTCAATTACACTACGCATTAATATGGCACCATAGCCGAAGAGTCCAATAAAAATAAATACGCCAATCAAAATACCCGCGATACTACTAACAAAGGCATTACTATCTTCTTCAATACCCTCTTCATTGATACGTTTATTCTCAAGACTTGGTCGTTCCTCAAATATCGAAATAATATCTTGTGAGACATCATTATCTTGCAACCTTATTTCACGTGTTACATCGCGTAAATCGGATCGTAAGGATTCATAAAAACTAATACCTCCAGCTCCGTTATGAACAAAAGTGGCCGTACTATTTTCACTCAAAAAATCTGATTCAATAAGTATATACCCATCCCATTGTCCTTCTAAAACTTCTTCACGTATCACCTCAGGACTTTCATCGGATGGAATATATCGTACGGGATCGATTTCGACTAGTTTATTTGAAATACGAAGGGTTTCGTCTATCACGACTACTTGTTTAGGGGCTTCATTTTCTGAGACCGTTACATAGATGACCAATCCCATAAGACCTATGATAAAAAGAGGGGTCAGGAAGGTCGATAATAAAAATGATTTGGTTTGTACCCTCGTTAGGTATTCTCGTTTCGTGATGAGCCAAATTTTTGCAAAATTCATAATGATAGGATCGTGTAATGCGTTTGAATAATTTCTTTCTACTGTTTTTGAAAAATAGTGATGAATTCTTTGTGTTTTTTAGGCCGTTTTTGGATCATGCTCGTTCACTGTGGAGATGAAAATATCTTGTAAACTGGGTTGAACACATTCAAACCGAATAATTTCGACCTGTTTCATAGCCGTGCTAAGAATCGTTTGAGCATTGGTGTTTTCAAATAAGCGAATTTCTGCAAAATTATTGGATCGGTTATTAATTCTAACATTCTTAAGCTCATCTAGAAATTGTGGGTTTCCTATAAATTCGAGTAGAACGGTATTGGTGCCAAAGCTTTTTTTAATTTCTCTCAAATCACCCTGTAATACAGCTTTTCCTTTACTAAACAGGCATATATCATCACACATTTGTTCCACCTGTTCCATTCGATGGGTAGAAAAGAGTATGGTCTTGCCTTTCGCTTTCTCTTCTAAGATCACATCTTTGAGCATTTCTGAGTTTATAGGGTCAAGACCACTAAAGGGTTCATCAAATACATAAATGTCAGGATCGTGAGCCACGGTTGCAATGAACTGAATTTTCTGAGACATTCCTTTTGAAAGTTCAGCAATCTCTTTCTTTTTCCACGAAGAAGCATCAAATCTTTCCAGCCAAAATTCAATAGCATTTTTTGCCTCAGATGCCGAAAGTCCTTTTAATTGAGAGAGATACATGAGTTGGTCAAAAACCTTCATTTTTTTGTAGAGACCTCTCTCTTCTGGTAAATAACCAATACGCTGTTGACTGATGGGGCTTACGGGCTTTCCATGTATGTGTATAGACCCAGAGTCGGGATTTATAATGTGGTTAATCATTCTCAGAGTGGTTGTTTTACCCGCACCATTTGGTCCTAACAATCCAAAAATTTTTCCCGATTCAACCTGAAAACTTACTTTATCAACGGCTTTAGCTTTACCAAAGTGTTTACTGACTTGATGAACGTCAATTACAACAGACATGTTTAAATGGTTATATTAGTAACTGTATTTCAAAACTTAGGTTTATACGAAAACGCATCATTAAAGATTCATAGTTTATGAAAATAGTACATGTTAGTGCCGAATGTTATCCTGCAGCAAAAGCGGGCGGTTTAGGTGATGTGGTAGGTGCATTACCTAAGTATCAAAATACCGGTTCCAATGAAGCCATTGTGTGTATGCCATATTATCATACCTCTTGGCTACTTTCTTCGAAAAAAGAACTCATTGAATCGTCAACGTGCACTATAGGCAATCGTGATTTACCCTACAATGTGTATGAAATAAATGAAAATTTGGGATTTACTCTGTATGCCTTTGATATTCCAGGGTATACCGATCGGCCAGGCATATACCTAGACCCAGAATCAAACCATGGTTATTGGGATGAATTTGAGCGATTTCTAAGCTTTCAAATAGCGGTTTGTACCAGCTTAAACAGTTGGCTAGATTTACCCGACATTGTCCACTGTCATGATCATCATACAGGGCTTGTACCATTTATGATGCAGCAGTGTACTAGGTTTCAAAAACTATCGGATATTCCAACGGTTATTACGGTACATAATGCCGAATATCACGGTAATCAGGAACTAAATAAACGCTTCTTATTACCTCATTTCGAGGAGCGTCATGTGGGCTTACTAGAGTGGAACGGAGAACTGAATTCATTGGCCTGTGGTCTAAAATGTGCTTGGAAGATTACCACCGTTTCACCGACTTACATGAACGAGCTTCAAGACTACAGCAATGGGCTCGAGTTTTTATTTCGGATGGAGTCAGGTAAGTCCCTTGGAATATTAAACGGCATTGATCCGACGGTTTGGGATCCCAGTACAGATGCCTATTTAGATACACACTATGGTCTTTCTAAGGCCATCGATTTACTAACGGTAGAACAAGGTAAATCGCATTATAAACAAGTATTATGCAATGAGTATGGTTTAGATCCTTCGCGACCAACCTTTGCATTTATAGGGCGATTAGTACATCAGAAGGGGGCAGACCTCTTAGCCTCGGTTATTAGAGGCCTGGCTTCTGAACAAGCTCTTGCTAATTTTATTCTCTTAGGAACAGGAGAGGTACAGCTTCAAAATGAATTTGCTGCTATGGACCAAGAATTTGTAGGATTTTTTGATGCCACCTTATCGTACAACGAAGCACTTGCACATCGAATGTATGCAGGAGCTGATTTTATGGTTATGCCTTCAAGATTAGAACCCTGTGGATTAAATCAATTCTATGCCATGAGATATGGTACTATACCAATTGTGAGAGCAGTAGGTGGGCTAAAGGACTCCGTACCAGATATTGATCAAGTAGACGGTCTGGGAATTCAATTTCAGAATTTTAGCTATTATGATTTATATCATGCTATACAGCGAGGTTTAGAACTCTACTCTGATAGCAAGCGACTTAAGTTATTGCGGGAAAAGGTAATGGAACAAGATACTTCTTGGGAGCGTGCGTCAGATGCTTATTTTGATGTGTACAGAGAAGTAATCTCTTATCGATAATCCTTCATTTAAACGATAAATAATCGTTAAGAAGGGCGTTTTTACTTTACAAAGCTCTTTTTTTTTGCTTACCATATAGCATAGTTAAATTGACTAATGATTGGGTTGATAGTCAATGTAATGGGTCATGTATGTGACTACTATCAAAGTTTATGTTGAATTTGAAATCTATAGATCTATGAATAATTCTGTGATGGCCATCATCCTCGGTGGAGGTAGAGGTACTCGTCTTTTCCCATTAACGGATCACCGATCCAAACCAGCCGTACCTATTGGTGGTAAATACAGATTAGTTGATATACCTATCTCAAATTGTCTGAATTCGGGTGTGAAACGGATTTATGTGCTGACCCAGTTCAATTCTGCTTCTTTAAATCGACATATAAAGAACACCTATAATTTCGACGTATTCAGCAATGGTTTCGTAGATATACTTGCGGCAGAGCAAACAGCAGAGAATACCGATTGGTTTCAGGGAACGGCAGATGCGGTTCGGCAATCCATTCACCATATGGAAAACCACAACTATGAGTATGTACTTATTCTATCTGGTGATCAGTTATACCAGATGGATTACAGTGAGATGTTGGATATGCACATAGAGAAGAAAGCGGATTTATCGGTTGCTACTATTCCGGTGATTGATAAGGATGCCACCGGATTTGGTATCATGAAAACCAACAAAAGTGGATTAATTGATTCATTTGTCGAGAAGCCAGCCCTAGAGGAATTAGAACAGTGGAAGTCAGAAGTGCCTGAACCATATAAGAGTCAAGGAAAAGACTATTTAGCTTCAATGGGAATATACATATTCAACAGAGAGGCATTGCTAAAATTATTTGAAGAGAATCCAGATGCCACTGATTTTGGGAAAGAAATTATACCTAAGACCTTAGATGAAGGTATGAGAGTATGCAGTTTTGAGTTTGGAAAATATTGGACAGATATTGGTACGATTCGCTCATTTTTCGAAGCTAACTTATCTCTAGCCGATACGGTTCCTGAATTCAATCTATATGATAACGATGCCTTTATTTATACCAGAGCTCGTTTACTTCCTCCCTCAAAGGTTATGGGAACTACCTTAGAGCATTGTATGATGGCTGAAGGTTGTATTATCGAAGCGAGTCGAATAGAGCGTTCTGTTATTGGGATTCGTTCAAGAATTGGTAAGGGAACGACCATTGAGCATTCTATCATCATGGGTAATGATAATTTTCAGAGCCGAGATTTCATAAATGATGCCAAGCCGGAAGACCCACCCATGGGAATCGGGCAAAGATGTTTTATTAGCAACTGTATTGTTGATATGAATGTCTGCATTGGTAACGATGTACGTATCGTAGGAGGGGAGCATTTACCTGACGGAGATCACCCGTACCATTATGTACGAGATGGTATTATTATAGTTAAAAAGGGTACGGTTATACCTGATGGTACTCATTTATAGAGTCTATCCTCAGCAAAACCGTAGCATTTTAATTACTAAAAATACCAGTTAAAAATCCTAACTAGAGTATGCTTTTAAGGGTAGCACCAATTTCCGCGGGACTTTCTACGACCGTTATCCCAGCATCAGCAAGTGCTTTTTTCTTCTCTTGAGCGGTACCCTTACCACCCGAAATGATGGCCCCTGCATGTCCCATTCTTCGGCCAGGAGGAGCTGTAGACCCAGCAATAAAGGCAACAACAGGTTTGTTTACGTGTTCTTTGATGTACGCGGCAGCCTCCTCTTCAGCAGAGCCTCCAATTTCTCCAATGAGTACAATAGCTTCTGTATCTGGATCATTTTGAAACAATTTAACCGCGTCTAAGTGTGTGGTCCCGATTACAGGATCGCCACCAATTCCAATAGCGGTGCTTTGTCCTAATCCGATTTTAGTTAGCTGATCCACGGCTTCGTAGGTAAGTGTTCCAGATCGTGAGATGACCCCCACAGGTCCTGGAGTAAAAATG
This sequence comes from uncultured Balneolaceae bacterium, assembly GCA_937125285.1. Classification (GTDB taxonomy): domain Bacteria; phylum Bacteroidota; class Rhodothermia; order Balneolales; family Balneolaceae; genus UBA1275. The sequence goes on from CAKZLH010000381.1 coordinate 7,113, forward strand.
TTACCTGGCATAATTCCAATTTTAGCCTCACCAGGGGTGATGACACCTGGACAGTTTGGACCAATCAAGGTTGCGCCATTGCTTTTTACCACTTGTTTTGCAACAATCATATCTTTAACAGGAATACCCTCTGTGATACAGATAATAACTTTAATTCCTGCAAAGGCTGCTTCTGTGATAGCGTCAGCAGCAAATGCTGGTGGAACAAAGATTACCGAGGTATTGGCACCTTCTTGATCTACAGCTTCTTTAACGGTGTTGAAAACCGGTAGATCCAAGTGCGTTTGCCCTCCTTTGCCAGGGGTAACTCCCCCCACAACGGGTGTGCCGTATGCAATCATTTGTTCGGCGTGAAAAGTACCTTCACTACCGGTGAATCCCTGTACGATTAAACGGGTATCTTTGCCAACAAGTACGCTCATGAAAAAAATGTTACGTTGTTAATGGGAGAATATGACTATGATTTTGTCATAGTTTTGCCACCCTAATTATGGGGATGAAATATAGGGTGCTTTAGATTAAAATGTAGATGTAATTTTCAATAAAAGTAGAGTGAGATTAACGGCTTCCTACGATGTTATCTCAGAGGTATGTTATTGAGAGCGTATAATTTGCAATGCAACTTCTAACATTCGGTCTACACCAAGTGAGGTATCTATGGTTCTTTGTTCTACCAGGGTATCAGGTCTAATGCCTATTCCTTCGTATAATTCTTTAGTGATGGGATTAGCTACTTGCCAGCGAGGGATACGTACCAACCATCCATTCGGTAACTCCCAGTTCATTGGATTCCCAGACCCCCCACCCGTATAATTTCCAAGCACCGTTACCTGGGGAAACTGTTGCATGGCCATAACAAAATCTTCCGCCGCTGAGAATACACTTCGATCTGTGATAACAACTACGGGTTTAGTATAAGGTTCTTTTTTAGGTGATAATTCATTTGAAATCCATGGGCTAAATTCATGATATGCCGGTCCGTTTCTGTATCTGACCCAACGAATCCTCGTTTCTTCAATCACAAAATTACGAGCAATTTCATGTGCGTTTACATCACTACCGCCACCATTTGTGCGAAGATCTAGAATAAGACCGATGGTGCTGGATGGTTGACCGTTTAAGAGGAGGCTTAACTCCTTGTATGGCTCAACAGCTCCCCTAAAACTATTCAAATGAACATACAGGACATTTCCTATCTGCCCATAGCTATACCGGCCATGATCAGGCTCGTAAAGTGTGTTGGCTAAGTATTTAACATAAATCAGAGTGCCATCAAATTGGGTATCATACCAGTCCTGATATTGATATTGCTCAAAAGGACTTTTAAGCAATACATGGCCATCTTTTAGCTGATAGACCATTTGTTGCAACACATCAAATAACTCTTCTTCTGTTTTAACCGAATCCAACAGGGGTTTGTAGACGTGATACATGGCTTGCCAATTCACTTCCTTGTGTTTGAAGTAGGGGTAGAAGTCGGAGAATGCTTGCCAGAATTGATCATACACTTCTTGGTTTGAACTCACTAGCTCTGAGCGGTGTTCAAAAACGAAAGGACTCTCCGTACAGCTTATCACTGTTAATAGAGCAATATAGATACTTAAAAATCTAGCTTTCATAAATGGACCCCCACATGTAGGGATGTATGCACACTGCTCATCTTTTTTGGAAAATCTATGGTCAGGTAACTATGTTCCATCCGGATATAGTAGGGTGAACCATGCCTGTAATTTGGTTTCCATTGCAGCATCCATTTCCAATTAACGTTTTGGGTGGGTGAGCTAAATTCCCCTGTCTTTAGAATATTTATGAACGTTGGGGTTTTATTCAGAAGCTTATCAGGGTCAAAAACACTGTATCCAGGTCGTAATTGATAACTTACCAAATTCGTTTGCACAGAGCCTATAATCAAATGATTGCTCATGTTAGGAATCGAATAACTGATTTTAAAGGGTAATGTGAGTTGTGCAAATCCACTTTTACGACCACG
>CAKZLH010000382.1 GCA_937125285.1 uncultured Balneolaceae bacterium
CCACCAGGTGCCGGTAAAACGATGATGGCTCGATGCCTACCTGGAATTCTTCCACCACTTTCTTATGAGGAATCTTTAGAGCTTACCCGGATCCAATCGGTTGCTCAACTACTCGAGCCCACAGATGTGTTGGCAAACCAACGACCATTTAGAAGTCCACATCACAGTTCAACCCGAACCGCACTCATAGGTGGGGGCGTTCATGCCTCACCTGGGGAAGTTTCACTTGCTCATCACGGCGTATTGCTACTGGACGAATGGCCTGAATTTAGTCGGACCTGTTTGGAGGCTCTGCGAACACCATTAGAAGATGGATTTGTACATCTTTCGAGGTTAAAAAGTAGGGTGAAATACCCTGCTAAGTTTATGCTTATAGCCACGATGAACCCATCGGCACAAGGTCAGTGGTACGATCCCACTCGACTAGACGGCCCTACTCATAGTCAAGTAAAGAGGTATTTCGACAAACTTAGTGGGCCTCTATGGGATCGAATGGATATGCAAATAGAAGTTCCCATTATTCAGTATAGCGATTGGAAAAACAAGGACGCTGAATCTAGCAAGACCATTGCAGTGCGTGTTCAAAAGGCTAGAAAAGTTATGCATAAACGCTTTGAGAAAAGCCCAGGTGTGTTCACCAATGCTCAAATGACATCGGCGCTTGTAGATAGATATCATCGGATGACTCATTCAGCCGAAGCTATCATCAAAAAGGCCCTAGAACAGTGGGATATGAGTGGTCGCGCATTTTATCATATTGTTAAAGTCGCTCGCACCATCGCCGACTTGGATCAAGAAATCAGCATAGAGGCCCATCATATCGCTGAAGCTTTGCAATACCGTTCTATAGATCGTATGAAAGGGAGTATATAAATGGTCGTTCGGAGCCGTTTAATTTGAGGATGATCTTCCATGCGATACTTCGAGAAAATGGTTTGATTTGATAGGATAAATTGGATATGCTAGTCGCTCTTGACTACCTTTCTAAGAATTGATTCAATTCTTTGATTGGTCTGCCATTTTATTCAATCCACGTGACCATTTTTGCCGACATTGCATTCCCCTCTGCCCCTAGGCAACTCTATACCTATACGGTTGCTCAAGAAGATTCTGCGCATATTAAAGCTGGACTTAGGGTCTGGGCACCTTTTAGAAATTACTTTGCTATAGGCATGGTCGTGCGAGTACATCATGAAGCCCCAGATTTTGAAGTAAAATCTATTCGGAAAATACTTGATGAACAGGTATTGCTCGATACGGAACTTTTGGAGCTTACGAAGTGGGTGCATCAGTTTTATTACTGTAGTTGGGGAGAGGCTATTCAAGCCGCGCTTCCAAGTGGGTTGAACATGGTTTCAAAGCAATACATAGGCTTGGCTTCCGCTTACCGTAAGGAATCTGGACTTAAGAATGTTGATTCTAAGGATTTTGATCGAAATGATTCTAATCCTATGGCATCGAAGCTAGCTTCACTGGACGAAAAAGAACAAGAGCTTTTGGATACCATTGAGGCAGTTATTTCTTCAGAACAGCAAAATCTGGCACTGGATGACTTTAGGAAACAGTGTCGATCTCAGGGACGCTTGAGTGTATTAAACCGCTTGATTAAGCAAGGAGTGCTTGAAATTTGGGAACAACCCGAGGTTAAATCAAAGGCGGCTAAGGAGGTTTGGTGGAATTGGTCTAGTGAATCGATTAAGCTACAGGCAGAAGAACTTGAACTCAGTGATAAACCTTATAAATGGCAAGTAGGATTAAAAAAATTGCTTCAGGTGAATCTGCCTAGGCGACATAATGAGCTTCGTTCTTTGGATCAATTAAGTAGCTCTACTCTTCGAAGCATAGAAGAGAAAGGGTACATAGCAAAAAAAGAACGGAATCGATTCGAGCTGGAGACCGACCGACTAGAATATGCTCCTAACACTATTAAAGAGTTAAATAGGGAGCAGCAAGAAGCGACCAATGAAATTGTAGCCGCCTTAGATAAACAGGAATTCGCGCAGTTTTTGCTCTACGGTATAACGGGTAGTGGTAAAACGGAGGTGTACATTCATGCCATCAAAGAAGCTCTATCCCAAAATAAGGGGGCTATAGTACTGGTACCTGAAATTGCTTTGACTCCTCAAACAGTCGCGCGTTTCTATCGAATTTTTGGAGAAAAAATTGCGGTACTTCACAGTCAATTGAGTGCCTCTGAGCGTCTTTCAGCCTGGAATGCTCTAAGAAATGGTGAGAAAACTATCGCAATCGGACCCAGGTCCGCATTATTTGCACCTGTAAAACGACTTGGACTTATTATTATTGATGAAGAGCATGATAGTTCGTATAAACAAATAGATCCGGCGCCTCGTTATCATGCCCGAGAAACTGCCATCATGCGAGCACACTTGCAACAATGCGTGGTGGTTTTGGGCTCAGCAACTCCCAGTTTACAAACACTGCATAGAGTGGCGAAAAACAAATCCCACCTTCTGCGCTTGTCTCAACGCCACGCGGATGCTCGACTACCAAAGGTTCAGATTTTGGATTTGAAACAGTATTCATCAGCCATGAGAGGTCCGCTTGCAATACCCGCTTTTTTAGCTATAAAAGAGGCCCTAGAAAAGAAAGAACAGGTGATTATACTACTCAATCGCCGAGGCTTTGCGAGCTATTTGCAATGTCAAGACTGCGGTCATATTCCCATGAGCCCGGAATGTTCGGTCAGCCTTACCTATCACAAGAGAAAAGGCATCTTGCTTTGTCATTACTCAGGCTACTCTCGAAGAG
>CAKZLH010000383.1 GCA_937125285.1 uncultured Balneolaceae bacterium
GAGCGCGGCACCAATGAGACCCGCATTCCAAACGCCCAAACGCTGAATAAAGCCCTGCTGTTTGGCATGGGCCTGCTCCAGTAGACGAATCACCTCCTGTTGCTCGGGCGGGTTCGTGTTCCCATAGGAAGGGGATGTTATGTTTGATACCTCAGGCATGGTGTGTATCCAAAATCAGCATTCAAGTTCGGCCAGAGTGGCTGTTTGTATAACCTTCCACCGACCATCAATGTTCCCGATGCGTAGGCATTCGTGGTTACGATCGTGCTCCATGAGTAACCACCACTGCTCTTCGGCGGCTTGCGTTAAAAATTCATCTTTTTCTTTTAGCGTTTGTGTGGGAAACATATCATAGCCCATGACCCAAACCAATGGCACATGCTGGGCGGTTGGTAGTAAGTCGGCCACGAAAACAAATCGTTGATTCCCCTGAGTAATCATAGGTAGCTGTTGTCCGAGGGTGTGGCCGTTCATGATGAGGGCTTCAAGGCCAGGTTCGAATTCGAATGGGTGCGAAGCATCGGTTTCAACCAGAGAAAGACGATCGTTGGCGGCCGCGATGGGCTCGATATTTTCGGGAATGAAGCTGGCTCGCTCGCGGGGATTAGGCTCGATGGCCGTGCGAAAATGATCGGCGTGAATGTGGTAGCGGGCCTTGGGAAAAACATGCGTCAACTCTTCGTCGATCCAATCGGTGGTGCCCCCACAGTGATCGAAATGGAGATGGGTAAAGATGAGATCGGTGATGTCCTCAGGGGCAACGCCCGCTCGGGTTAAGGATGCCTGGAGACTTTTTTCGCCGTCTGGGCCGTACTCAAACCCGTAAATGGCTGATAGCTTCTCGTTGAATTTATTGCCGGCGCCATTATCCACCAAATACAGCTTGCCTGTGGAATGGGAGCGAATCAACAGGCACCGCATGGTCATGGGGATGCGATTCTTTTCGTCGGGAGGGAGTTGACGAGACCAAAGGGTTTTGGGGACCACTCCAAACATGGCTCCACCGTCGAGCCAGAGATCACCGGTTTCTATCCAGTGAAGCTCAAAAGAGCCAAATCGCACCCATCGGTGGTCCTGTACGGTACCCGCGGTGGGCACACTGAGGTCGATGGGGCGTGGCGATTCCATCTTAGAAGGATGGAACGATATCGTCTCGGTAAAGCGTGTCG
>CAKZLH010000384.1 GCA_937125285.1 uncultured Balneolaceae bacterium
GTCGTTTGGAATAAAGGTTATACCCTTCATCCGAGTGAGGTAGCTTTCGATGCATTTGGCAAAAGACAAGATCCGTTATTTGCTTCTCAGGGAAGAGACCCTCTTCAAGAAATTATTACAGAGGCTCACCGAAGAGGCATGGAGGTAATACCTTGGTTTGAGTATGGCTTCGCCTCGGTATATGGAGATGCTTCAGGAGGGCATATCATTAGAGCTAACCCACATTGGGCAGCCAGAGATGCTCAAGGGCGAATTGCTACCATGGCGTCCATAAGCCGATCAGCAAGTCCATTTTATTGGATGAATGCCATTCACCCCGAAGTCCAACAGTTCATGATCGACCTCATGATGGAGGTGGTAGAGAACTATGATGTAGACGGGATTCAGGGCGATGACCGATTACCGGCCATGTCGGTTAATGCGGGCTACAGTGATTATACCAAGCAATTATATGCTAGTGAACATGATGGGGCGGCGCCACCATCTCAATACAACTCATCGGCCTTTGTGCAGTGGAAAGCAGATAAGCTTACAAATTTTGCAGGTAAACTCTATCGAACTCTGAAAGCGCAAGATTCGACGATTATGTTATCGTTTTCGCCTTCAATTTATAGTTTTAGTTTGACCAATTACCTACAAGATTGGCCCAACTGGATAGATTCGGGTTATGTTGACATCGTACATCCTCAAGCGTATCGATACGACGTTTCAAGTTACAAACAAATTATTCGATCTATGTTTGGTCAGGAGCCCTTTTCATCTCAGGGATATTTGTACCGAAGTGCCAGAGATATCGTGTATCCTGGGGTGCTGATTAAAGCGGGAGGTGCGTTCAATGATGATGACTACATTTTGGAAGCGGTCGATTTCAACCGTAGATATGACTTAAAAGGTGAGGTTTACTTCTTTTTTGAAGGATTGGATGAAAAAAATAATGATCTCGCCGACAGTTTGTATAAATACAAATACAATCTGCCAGCGGTACCTCCTTATCGAAAGGGGCATTTACGACGACCTCCAGCAACCATTGCCATGCCCGATGAAGAAGGAAACACCTCGGCTGGATCTTGGTTAACTACAGGCACCCCTGAGGGTTATTCACAGCTGAGCTGGAAGGCAGAAGCAAGTACCTCTGCCCAGTTATCATATACTACGGAAGTACCAACAGAAGCATGGTATCGCGCCTATGTGTGGTTACCTAATACCAATGATGCGACTGAAGATGCATACTATTCCCTACAGGGTAAAGAGGATACCTTAGTGGTTAGAATCGATCAGAAATCGGCGCCTAAAGGATGGATGGAGTTGGGTTCTGTTTATCTGGCTGAAGGAAATCAGCAGGTTTTAGCTATAGATACCGATCAAAATGGAGATTCTAACGCGATGTATGCCGATGCTTTTATGCTCATCTTAGATCGTAAACGTTCTCCAACAGCTGAAGTTGCGGCTACCATTGTATCCAATGAGCAAATATCCAATCAGCCTCATTCAGTTGCCCTGAATCAGAATTATCCCAACCCATTTAACCCCACCACCACGATTCCTTTTGATCTTTCTGAGCCAATGACGATCAACTTAGAGGTGTATGATGTATTGGGACGGAAAATTCAAACGCTTTTACAAAATGAATTCTATGGAGTAGGGGCTCATTCGATTCACTTTGATGCTAAAGGCCTATCCAGTGGGTTGTACTACTACCGACTACAAACGGGTGAAACAGAAATTATTCGGTCGATGACCCTAATTAAATAACCTATGGGAATACTTGATTACTTAATCGTTGCTGCCTATCTCTTGATTTTGATCGGGATAGGAATCTATTTGCAAAAGCGGGCTTCAAAGAGCACGGAGAGTTTCTTTTTAGGAGATAAAAATATGCCGTGGTGGGCACTAGGGGCATCAGGGATGGCCTCTAATTTAGATGTGTCTGGTACCATGATTATTGCAGCTCTTATTTACGCCTTAGGGGTGCAGGGCTTTTTCATCGAGATACGAGGAGGAGTCGTTCTGATTTTGGCATTTTTTATGATTTTTATGGGTAAATGGAATCGAAGAGCCGAGGTAATGACCACCGCCGAGTGGATGGAGTTCCGATTTGGGAAGGGTAAACAAGGAGAGGCGGCACGTATCTTAGCCGCTATTGCTCAGTTGATTTTTGCCATATGGGCGATTACCTACTTTATTCAAGGTGCCGGTATATTCCTTTCTGAAATATTGGGCATTTCTCCAGATTTGGCGGCTATACTCATGATATCACTTTGTGCCTTCTACGCGGCATTGAGTGGATTATATGGGGTTGTTTATACCGAGGTATTTCAGGGTGGACTCATACTATTTGTAATCATATATGTGGTGTCGCATGTTATGATGAACATTACTTTGCCAGAATCCTTTGTGGTTTCTGTACCCATGGGGAATGGAGAATTTCAACAGATCACCCAGAATTTAAAAGATTGGTCCAGTTTTTTACCCAAGTGGGAGATGAATATTCCGGGTGAATACAGCCAGTACAACTTAATTGGATTAGCGACCATCATGTACATTTTCCGTTCATCCATAGACGGCATGTCGGGCTCAGGTGGGTACATGATACAGCGTTTTTATGCGGCAAAAAACGAGAGGGAAGTGGGTCTATTATCGGTCTTTTGGATTTTCTTGTTGTCCTTCAGATGGCCATTCATCATGAGTATAGCCATTTTAGGAATCAGCTATTCACAGTTGGGAAATGTGATTGATAATCCTGAAACGGTCCTTCCAAAAGTACTCATGGAGCTATTTCCCGTTGGCATTAAAGGGTTATTGGTAGCTGGATTACTCGCGGCGGCCATGTCGACCTATGTAGCCATCGTGAATAGTGGTGCCGCCTATTGGGTAAATGACTTATACCAACGTTTTTTAAAGCCAGAAGCTACCAATAAAGAGCTCATCTTACATAGCCGAATAGCTTCGGTCACCATTGTTATTTTAGGGCTCATGTCTACCTATTTATTCACAAGCCTAAATGATGTTTGGGGCTTTTTAACCATGGGTTTTGGGGTTGGATTAATTGTGCCACAATTCATTCGCTGGTACTGGTGGAGGTTTAATGGCTATGGCTATGCAGGGGGAACCATCATTGGAATGGTCACAGCAATTACCATTCGCTTCTTTTTTGATGACATTGCCGAAATGCCCTCATTCTATCTAACGGCCGCTATCACTTTTATAGGAAGTATCATCGTTAGTTATCTCTTTCCAGCTACTGATGAAGCCGATTTGAAAGAATTTTACGCTCGTACGCGTCCATTTGGTTTTTGGGGACCCGTTCGAAAAACCTTTTCTCAATCATTCATATCACCTATACAATCTGAAAATAGGAGGGACATCATAGCCACTTTATTTGCGGTTCCATGGATGTTGTTTCTTGGAATAACCCCAATGATGGTGGTTACTAAGCAATGGGCTTATGCTCTAATCTGTGGAGCTGTCTTACTTATTCTAAGTGTGATTTTGTACTTCCTATGGTACAAACACCTCTCCAAAGATATCGATGAGGAAGTTCCTTCAAGAGTGTGAAAATATGAAAAGAAGTCAACAACAAATCAATCCAGCAAACAATAACAAGCACATGAATCATGTGTATAAATACATAATCTATGAACAAACACTACAATACCGTGAAACGTAGCAGTATGATAGGGGTGTTCACGCTTATGATCATATCATTGGCGTGGAGTCCTAATCTTTCTGCTCAGGTGGATACTCTATGGAGTATACAAGCACCAACCAGTAATTGGTTTGGGATCGGAAATACTGAGCGAGGGCTTACTTTTAACCCCTCTACAGGAAATTTGATTTTAGCAAGTAGGCAAGGGGGGGTAACTCCGGTGATCTTGAATGGTCAGACGGGTGATTCCCTTGGTCTATTAAAAACGATGATGCCGGCTTCTGAAGCGCCCACTCCTGTATGGAGTTTTAGTGCTCCTCAAGCGAATTGGTTCGGAACCGGTAATACCGAAAGAGGAATGGGTTTCAATCCGGCAACAGGTAATTTGATAATTGCCAGCCGTCAAGGAGGGGTAACTCCCATATTGGTGGATGCCGCCACAGGTGATTCTGTAGGCATGTTGCCAACCGTCCGGAAAGCGAAAGAAGTGGCAGAACCCCTATGGACCATTGAAGCTCCTACAAGTAACTGGTTTACCACGGCAAACACCGAAAGAGGACTTGGCTTTAACCCGGCAACAGGTAATCTTATTGTTGCGAGTCGTCAGGGTGGCGTTTCTCCTATTCTGGTAAATTCGGCCACAGGAGATTCGGTTGGTGAATTACTATCCGTTCGTGCAAAACGAGATGAAATTGCTCCTGTGTGGTCCATTGACGCTCCAAGAGCGAATTGGTTTGGTACAGGTAACACAGAACGAGGCCTTGGCTTCAACCCAGCAACAGGGAATCTTATTGTAGCCAGCCGTCAAGGAGGTGTAACTCCGGTACTCGTTGATGCCGCTACCGGTGATTCTGTGGGCATACTAAAGAATAAGGACATTACCTTCAGCGAAAACTTTGAGGGAATCTCCGCTTCTGGTGACGCGGTCACCGGATGGGTGTTTACCAATGCACAAACCTGGGTATTAGGAGGCTATGGTAATAATTCCGACAAGTATGCTGGATGGGGTGAATCGGTAAATGGAGATCATTCTATTCAAAGTCCTTTAATTAGCAACCCAGGTGTTTTGAGTTTCTACATTGCTGGTTATAATGATGCTACCAATACAAAGGTAGTGCTTGAAACCTCACCTGATGGTACCACTTGGACATCTGTTGATACCCTTGTTACTAAAGGAGCTGGCGGAGATATTGGGGTCTCTTATGTTAAGAAGTCCTATAATCTTAATAAGACTGGGGATTATTACATTCGTTGGTCTACAACGGCTCATGTAGATGGTGGTTTTTACTTAGATGATATTGAATTTAATAATCCAATATCTGGTGGTACATTCCCATATAATCAAATTAAGGCAACCGCGGATGGTCAGATTTTCACAGCTAATTTAGCCATCAATTCAACCACTAAAATTTACCGGTGGGCAAGTGAAACCGCTGAACCTGAATTGGTATACTCTGGAGATTTGACGGGTCGTCTTGGAGATTCCTTTGGAGTGGTAGGTTCTGCAGACAGTGTTTGGGTAACCTTAAGTGGCTCAGGCTCTGACAAAGTACATGCCTTCCGTTGGGATGGTACTAGCTTAAGTTTAGCCGCTTCCTATGATGTGGCTGTGAGTGAAGCTCGAGGTGGTTTCTCTGCCAGAACTATTAATGATTCTACTATCATTTCAGGAACTGGAACGGCACCGCGTTTCATGAACATCCTTAATGGTACCTTGGGTACTCAAATTGCTTCCGAAACCGTAGCACCAGCCGATTTAAATTCAGTAATGGTGAACGATCAATTCGTGCTTAATGGAAAGCATTATATGGCGGCCGGACCAGCATTCACGAATGGTAAGTTTTATCTGTTCGATATTTCTATTCCCGATACGGCTGTTTTAGTACATGAATTTGGCCCTCTGGGTAATAATCAAAACTTGAATAACACTGGTGGTGTTATCTATGATGAAGCAACTAAGATGCTTTACCTCATGGATACCAACAATGCGCTACAAGCGTATAACATGTTGGATTTCTTTGACACTCCTATCATTTCAGGAGGTATTTTCCCGTTCAACCAAATAAAAGCGACAGCTGACGGCCAAATATTTACGGCTAACTTAGCCATCAATGGTGAGTCTAGAATTTATCGTTGGGCGGATGAGATGGCTGAGCCAGAAATGATCTACGCTGGAACATTGGGCGGACGATTAGGAGACTCCTTTGGAGTGATAGGCTCAGGTGACGATGTACATGTTTTCTTAAGTGGTTCAGGAGCAGAAAAAGTAGCTGCTTTCCACTGGGATGGGATGGACTTAACACTTTCTGCTGAGTATCCAGTTGCAGCTGGTGAAGCAAGAGGTGGTTTTTCTTCTCATGTTATTGCAGATAGCATCATCATAAGTGGTACAGGTACCGCTCCTCGTTTCATGAATGTGAAAGATGGTGGCCTGGGTACTCAGTTGGCTTCAGATGAAATCGCACCCGCCGATTTAAATTCGGTAATGGTCAATGATCAGCTTAACTACTTTGGACGACACTTAGTGGTGGCCGGTCCTGCTTTTACCAATGGTAAATTCTATTTATTGGATATTACCAACGGAGTAGAAACCATTGCAGAGTTAGGTCCTATCGGCGAAAATGCCAACCTTAACAATACGGGTGGTGCTATTTTCGATGAAAAAAATCACCGTCTCTATCTCATGGACTCCAACAATGCACTCATTGCCTATGACTTGAGAGACTTCGTAGATACACCCGTTATCTCAGGTGGAATTTTTGCCTTTAACCAGATCAAAGCAACGGTTGATGGTCAAATATTCACGGCAAATTTAGCGATCAATGGAACCAGCAAAATCTACCGCTGGGCCGATGAAACCAGCACACCAGAACTCGTCTTCCAAGGAGATCTTGGTGGTCGTTTGGGTGATTCTTTTGGTGTAATTGGTGAAGGTGAAGCTGTTCGCGTTTTCCTAAGTGGCTCGGGAGCAGAAAAAGTTGCGGTCTTCAACTGGAATGGGTCTACTATGGACCTTCTAGGTGAATTCCCTATCGCAGCAGGAGAGGCCCGAGGTGGTTTCTCTAATCATGTTGTAGGTGACAGTATTCTGATTTCAGGAACCGGTACCGCACCACGCTTCATGCATGTGGGCGATGGAGGCCTAGGTACTCAGTTAGTATCAGATGAATTAGCACCCGCCGATTTAAACTCGGTCATGGTTAATGACCAAGTTGTGTATAACGGCCGTCACCTCGTAGTAGCAGGTCCAGCCTTCACCAACGGTAAGTTCTATGTATTGGATGTGACCAATGAAGTTACTGTGATGGCCGAATTAGGCCCATTGGGTGAAAATGCCAACCTCAATAACACCGGTGGTGTAGTTATCGATGAGGGTAACCATATGATGTATCTTATGGATACTAACAACTCAGTTGTAGCCTATGACCTCAGAGACTTCTTTGCACGACCTGTGATTTCTGGCGGTATTTTCCCATTCAACCAAGTTAAAGCAACTTCTGATGGGCAGATTTTCACCGCTAACTTAGCGATCAATGGTGTAACCAAGATTTACCGCTGGGCGAATGAATCGGCGACTCCAGAAGAAATCTATGCTGATTCTCTCGGACAACGACTTGGAGACTCTTTCGCTGCCTATGGTTCAGGTGATGATGTTACCTTACTTCTCAGTGGAACAGGCACCGATAAAGTGGTTGCTTTCCACTGGAATGGCACAGCGCTAAGCAAAACGGCCGACTATCCGGTAGCTCCCGGTGAGGCACGAGGAGGCTTCTCCAACACGGCTGTAAACGATAGTGTTTGGATTACTGGTACAGGTACTGCGCCACGAGCAATGAACATCAAAGATGGAACCTTAGGCTCTACATTTGTCTCTGGCGATGTAACTGAAAACATCTTGAACTCTTCGATGTTGAATGATCAGGCTATTGTTGAAAACCGACATATGGTTGCCTTTGGACCTGCATTCAGCAACGGTAAATTCTATGTGTTCGATGTAACCACAGGTATGGAACTGGTTGCCGAAATCGATCCTCTCGGGTTGAATGTGAACGGTAACAATACCGGTGCGGTGGTCTTTGATGCGGCAAACAGTCGTTTATATCTCATGGATACCAATAATGCCATTGTAGCCTTTGATGTTTCTGGTGTTATTGTATCTAACGAGCAATTAACCGATGTTCCTGCGGTATTCAGGCTCTATGATAACTATCCAAACCCTTTCAACCCGAGTACAAACATACAATACGATCTACCCGTTGCTTCGGATGTGAGTATTAAAGTGTACGATATACAGGGTAGAATGATTGCCAATATCGACAAGGGGCAGCAGTCGGCAGGTAGCTATACTCACCGATTCAATGCCGGTAATATGGCAAGTGGTATGTATATCTACCGAATAGAAGCAGGCAATTTTGTAGCCACCAAAAAGATGATGCTGATTAAATAAAAACGCACATGGTCTGAGCCTGGTGGATGATTACATTCACCAGCTCTACCCAATCATCTGTTTGTAAAGGCACCCCCATGACGGAGGTGCCTTTTTTTATAGCCTTGAATTAGGATAACCAATGGTGATGGTTTTTGAATAGAAGGGGTCAAAGAAATGATCCATCAGATAAGCGAGTGTGGCACGATTTAAAGCGCTATTCAGGTCAACTCCAGCCGATTGTAAAGTATCCTCGGCGGTGGATTGTTTGGCTGAAATCAGCGCATTTGAAAAGCCTTCATCCTCGGCCAATGAAGCAAAAAGCTCAAGCGTTTGTTCCGCCGTTATACGATTTCGAGAGCCCAAACTCCACTGCGTATCATCAGAAAAATACTCTAGCTGTTTGGCTCGATTTAAAATAGTATTCAAATCGTTTCTACTCACAACATCTTCGGGGTAAAAGCGAGTCTCATTCGCCCAAGCCACAGGAATTCCTTCACCGCGCATAATTCCACTTAAACCCACCTTTTGAATCGATAAAAACGCCCAATGATCTTGAAGAGCGTCCATATAAGGCATCAAAATTGCCCCGTAATCGAGTAATTCTTCTTGAAGGCTTCGAACATCCAATAATGCAGGTGCTACTCCAATATCGGCGCTCATTACAGCCGCAAGTCCGGCCGCTTGACCCAATTGAAGCACTACGGGTTGAAGACGAGTCGTTCCATTAGCCACATTACTTACAGAGATACTTTTTTCGGCAACAATAAGTCCATTAACACTTTTGGGTATCATAACCCCATAAGGCACAGAGTAAGAGGGTATACTTGGAAAATCAATTTGCTTAGGTACAGGATTCTTTTTTCGGTGATGATCCAAAGGATAATCTCCCACGGCAATTGCGCTCTGATACAAAGGACGCTCTTCTAAGGCGTAGGGATCGGCCAAGTCATATTCATAAAGCCGGTCGATACCTTCAACTCTACGGCTTTCACGGATGTATGGGATTAGGGCTAATCCATCTTCGGTAGGAAACTCATCTGTAGCTAAGCCAATGTGAGAATAATTTCCTTCGGTTTGAAGGTGATAAATCCACGAAAGGGTAGTGTTTTTTGCATCCTGAAGTAATACAGAACGCTCGGATTGGGATTTTTCTAGTAAATCAGCATAGTGATCGTTCCCGAAGTTTGGCCAATTGATCATGAACTTGTCATTAGGTAAGCGTCCATAATCAAGCATTTTATCACAGCTAACTGGATTTTGGGTGGGATCAGAACAAAGCTCGAGACACATACAATCAAATTCAGCAGGGTTATATGACTCGGGCCGTTTCACCAACGGCGCCATTTCTGTTCCATAATCTTTCAAGATGGCCACATAGGTTAGATCCTGAACATAAGGATGTTCGGTAGCGGGCGCAGAGAGCTCACCTGTTTCGGTATTGGTTTCCATATAATGTGAATAGGGGGTATTGGTAAGACCTAAGACATCTCCATATTCGGTAGCCTCAATAAATACCTTCCCATTAATTACAAAATCTGTACCATCATTGGATTCAATCACAATACTGCGAAGTTCTTGTTTACCATTATCCAAAGAGACCAATGTGGCATCTTTAAGCTGAAACCCTACTATACGTTGCACATTTGGAAGTTCCGCCAAGATGTTTTCAAAAATTTCGGCACCCACATGAGGTTCAAATTGTGTGTTACTTACCCAACCAGTAAATAATGCTTCTGGGCCACCATATCGGGCATATAAGGAATCCCTAAATTCACCCCAAAGTCCAGCGGGTAGTTTATGATTTCCATCGGTAGCACTAACACCAGCCGCAGTTAGCATACCGCCTAACCACTCGGTCTCTTGAAGTAGTAGGACATCGGCGCCCATACGCCCAGCCTGAATAGCGGCAGCTGTTCCACTAGTTCCACCGCCAATAATGACCACATCATGGGTGCGTGTTTGAGTTGACGTGCATTGTAGGCATAACAATGCCCCAAGGCTTAGTAATAAACGAAGCTTCATGATACTCCCTTTAGTCTCTTGTATTATTGTTAAATAGTTGTGTTTAGGCTTAATCGTCTAGTTCTTTCCAGCGCACAAAGGCTTCCATGGCCTCGTATTCGGCAAGTCCAAGCTCGTCATAGATTTCGGCGGTGCCTCGTGTTCGGTCATCGGCACGTTGCCAGAATTCTCTCTTGTCGGAACCCGGAAATAGGGGACGATCCTTTTGTGATTGATGCTTAAAAATCGCCCTTCTTTTTTTGTCCGTCTCGGCAGGACTCAAAGGTACGGCCATTTCAATATCTTCGATATCCCATTCTTGCCAAGCTCCTCTATATAGCCAAACGTAACAATCTTTCATCCATGGTTCATCACGAAGCTCTCTAAGTGCTGCAAAAATAGCTTCTAAACAGACTCGATGCGTACCATGTGGGTCTGATAAATCACCTGCTGCATAAATTTGATGGGGCTTTATTTCAGTGATGAGTTTTTTTACGATGGCTACATCTTCAGGGCCGATAGGCTTTTTCCTGATTTTCCCTGTTTCATAGAAGGGTAGGTCTAAGAAATGAATATTTTCATCAGGTATGCCAACATATCTACACGCTGCTTTAGCTTCTCCTCTACGAATGAGACCTTTAATGATTTTAATCTCTTCCGAATCGGGTTCACCTTGCTTTTTGTTCTCCAAAAATTTTCGAATCTCTCGAAACATGTTGTCCGCCTGAGTATCATCCAGTTGGAAAACGTCGTTATAATCAGAAACAAAATCCGCGAATCTCACCGCATCATCATCAAATACAGCGATATTACCGGAGGTTTGGTAAGCCACATGCACCTTGTGGCCTTGATCCACGAGGCGAATGAAGGTGCCACCCATTGAGATAACATCATCATCTGGATGGGGTGAGAAAATGAGGGCTTTTTTAGGGAAGGGTGTTTTACGTTCAGGACGATAGGTATCATCAGCATTAGGCTTGCCACCAGGCCATCCGGTTATGGTATGTTGAATTTGGTTAAATACACGAATATTCACATTGTATGCGGTACCTATTTCAACTAAGATATCGTTCATACCATACTCTCGATAATCTTCTTCGGTAAGCTTAAGAATAGGTTTTTCAAGCTTCAGACTGAGCCAAATTACAGCCTTCTTGATAAGGAAATTATTCCACTTGATGGGTCCTGCTAACCAAGGCGTCTTAATTCTAGTTAATTCGGCCGATGCGGCATCGTCTAGAATGACTTCTGTATTTTTATGATGCTGTAGAAAGGTGGCCGGAATAGAAGTATTAATAGATCCTTCTACTGTTTCCTTAATGATCTTGGCTTTTCCTTCCCCCCAAGCCATCATATAGATTTTCTTAGCCTTGAGAATGGTACCAACACCCATGGTGATGGCCCTTCTTGGTACATTTTCAATACCAAAGAATCCACTGGCCGCGTCTAGCATGGTAACACGATCCAATGTAATTAATCGGGTAATAGAATCCACCGTTGATCCAGGCTCATTAAAACCAATATGTCCTGTACGTCCGATACCTAATATTTGGATGTCCAAACCACCCGCAGCATCAATTTTTGCTTCATAATTAGCGCAAAAATCTGAAATCATGTCTTTTTTAAGGGTACCGTCAGGGATGTGAATGTTCTTCGGATCAATATCAATATGATTAAAGAGGTATTCATGCATGAAATGCACATAACTTTGATGGGCTTCAGGAGCCATAGGGTAATATTCATCTAAGTTAAATGTGATAACATTTTTGAAGCTCAAGCCCTCTTCTTTATGTTTGCGAACTAGTTCATCATAAACCTGCGTAGGGGTAGATCCCGTTGCCAAACCAAGTACGGTAGTTTTGGATTCTTTGTTTCGAGATTCAATTAGTTCAGCAATCGCATTAGCAACGTACAGTGAGCCTTGCTCAGCGGTTTCAAATAGGGTAGTGGGTATATGTTCGTGGCTAGTCAAATCGAAGTCAGATAATGATACAGACATGGGACTAAATATTGTATTTTTGAGGCTTATTTGGCCGATTTATTCGGTTTTTAGATGGAGTTTGTAAAATACTGTAATACTCCCGTAAAAACAGTAGGATATAAGAATTTTACAAGTCAATCTATATGTAAATAAATGTAAACAAAAGTCTATTTAGTATATTTAATCCTAGTTTAACAATACCAATATAGCCTATGATAGATACTCACGCACATATATTTTTAGAAGATTATTCAGATGATATTCAGCTCATCATAAACAGAGCTCAAGAGTGTGGAATTAAACACATTCTAATGCCTGGTATCGATACTTCATCTGTAGATAAAATGGATGCCTTGATTACTCGTTTTTCAGGGCAAACTCAATTCCCGCGCTTGCATCCCATGGTGGGTATTCATCCCTGTGATGTTTTAACTCTTGCAGAAAAAGATCCTTTGTGGCTAGATAGACTCTATAATATGCTTCTTGAAGTGGGATCAAGGAAAGATATTGTAGCTATTGGAGAGACGGGTTTAGATTATTATTGGTCAACTGATGGAGTTGATGACCAAAAACGTAGTTTAGAGCAGCATATTCTTGCCGCAAAGGCTCTAGGTAAGCCTATTGTGCTACATAATAGAGAGAGTACTGCTGACCTTCTAGAGATTATTGAAGCCCATCAAGATGGCAACTTACGAGGGGTTTGGCACTGCTTTAATGGTAGTTTAGAAGAGGGAAAGAGGGCTATTGAATTAGGTCTACATCTAGGAATAGGGGGGGTGATCACCTTTAAGAATGCAGGAGTAGCTGAAGTAGTGGCTAATCTTCCTTTGAGGTCTCTCATTCTTGAAACCGATTCCCCATATCTAACCCCCACGCCGTTTCGCGGAAAGCGCAATGAACCTTCCTATCTTTCCTATGTTGCTGAGAAGCTATCCCTAGTCAAAGAGGTATCAACGGAAGAGGTAGTCGATCAGACCTCAGGGAATGCTCGGATGTTATTCGGGCTTTAGAGCTGATAGAAATAGAGGCGAGTATTTTTTCGGGATCTTTTCAGGCAAGGGCGTTACTCTAAATTCATTTCGTAAGGGCAGCTTATTGCGTAGCTCTTGGAAGGAGCTGCCGTATGCATCACGACTCATATCATTTTGAAGTTTGCCTAGTTTCCGTATCTCATAATCATAGTTATGCAAACCGTGTAACTTATTTAAAGAAAACGTTTTAGCCTGAAAATAATCAACCTCCTTAGGATCATTATTTGACGACGGCTTGAAAGATTCAGTAGGCTTAGTTTCAACAATTTCCTCGGATACTTGTTTGCAGGGCAGATTAAAATGACTCAGAATACGGGCTAAAACTGCCCTAGTAGCCTCAAATTTAGCTTGTTTTGAATAACCAGCTATATGAGGGCTTGCTAAAAATGCGTGATCGACCACTTTAGGATTTGGATGTGGTTCGCCTTCCCAAACATCAATTATGTAGCTAAATTTATTTTTAATTAATCGATTTAAAATATTGTTGCTCAATAAATAAGACTCATTTATAACGCCTCCTCTAGATGCGTTTATCAGGAGCTTGTTTTTCGAGCTTAAAGACAAAATGTCAGGAATTAAATGATGTGTAGCATGAGCTGTATCTCTGGTGTATGGCACATGTAAACTAAGAATATCGCAAGCTTCAAGTGTTTCAATGCGGCATGATTCAAAGGCTGGATCACGCAGAGATTTTGGTGGATCATATCCGATATATTGAACTCCCATTTTCTCGAGTAGTTTAGCAAGGGTGCCCCCCGTATGTCCCATGCCTATGATACCGACTGTTACTTCAGAAAGATCCAATTGCTGTTGTTCCAGCCAGCTAATGATTCCTGTAACTACATACTCAGCGACTGCGTTGGCATTACATCCCGGAGAGTGCTCAAATCCAATGTTTAGTGAAGAAAGGTATGTAATGTCCACATGGTCAAAGCCGGCCGATGCAGAACCTATATATTTCAGACTTCTCGGCACTGAAGCCAAGGTCTTGGGGTTTACTTTGGTTACGGTCCTCAGGAGCCAGGCATCCATTCCAGTAAGATTCGGAATCCCTAGTTCGCTATCGTAATAAAAGAGTTCCACCTCTTTGGGCAGTAATTCCTCTAAAAAATAGATGTGTTTATCCGCAAGTAGTTTCAACTCGAAACGAATTAGATATAAATTAGAATTAAAGGTATAGCTTAACTACTTTTGATGCTAAACAATGGAAAAAATTAATCAGCATGGCCTTTCAATACATTGAGTTAATAAAAAAGAAAAGAGAGTCTAAAATATTAAGCTACAATGAAATAAAGCATTTAGTTGATGGTTACGTTCAAGGGCATTTGGCGGATTATCAAATGAGTGCTTTTTTAATGGCCTGCTTTTTAAACGGGCTGAATGAGGATGAATCTTCTCATCTTACCGATATCATGCTACACTCTGGTACGGTATTGGATCTGTCGCATATAGCAGGAATCAAAGTAGATAAACACTCCACGGGTGGCGTAGGAGATAAGCTATCACTAATTCTGGCACCTATGGTTGCTAGTTATGGAGTAAGTGTGCCTATGGTTTCAGGTCGAGGTTTAGGCCATACGGGTGGCACTTTGGATAAATTGGAATCTATACCTGGGTTCAATGTAAATGTTGATATGAGTACCTATCGAACTCTGGTTGAAAAGCATGGATTAGTTTTGGCCGGACAAACCAAAGAGATGGCACCTGCCGACAAAAAAATGTATGCCTTACGCGACGTTACGGCAACTGTTGAATCTATTCCGCTCATTGCCGGTAGTATTATGAGTAAAAAATTAGCAGAAGGTATAGATGCTCTAGTCTTAGATGTTAAGTTTGGTTCCGGAGCCTTCATGAAAACCCAAGAAGAGGCCATTAAATTGGCTCAAACACTTGTTGATATTGGTTTAGGGTTTGAAAAAAATACGCTGGCTTTCATTACAAATATGAATCGGCCAACAGGAAAAGCGATAGGTAACTGGTTGGAAGTCATGGAATCCATAGATGTATTGAAGGGTAGTGGGCCTAAGGATACCCAGCAGCTGAGCTGTCTATTGGGAGGAGCCATGTTATTTCTTGCTGGAAAAGCCAAAAGTATAGAGGAAGGATACAGTAAAGGAATGGATGCCCTTGAAAATGGTCAAGCGTTATCCAAGTTCAGAGAAATAGTGGATGCTCAGGGGGGTGATGTTTCAATTATAGATCATCCAGAGTCTAGAGGTGAATCTACCTATCACATCTCAATTACAAGCAAATCTTCGGGTTATCTTAGACAACTAGACGCATACTCACTAGGAAGTTTGAGTGTACACTTAGGAGCTGGTCGCGTCAAGAAAGAGGATGATGTTGATCCGTTGGCGGGAATAAAACTTCACAAACAGTGTGGAGATTTTGTGTCCGAGGGTGAAACATTAATGACCTTGTATACGAATAAGGAATTGGATGTTATTGAACTAGAAAAATGGGCTTTATCCGCTACAACATTGGATTCTAATTCAGTAAAACCGGATACTTTAGTAACCCATATACTTGACAAAGATGGTTTACGAGAGTATTCTTTATAGGTGTTTTACGTTTTTAAAAAAAGAGTATAAGTACTAAGCATTCAAATTATAATTCATTAAAAAACAATATGTTTCAAAGGTTTATTCGCGCAATTAAGTCACTTTTTGGTGGTGTGGTAAGTTCCATGGAAAACCCAAAGCTCATTCTGGAGCAGAACATCCGTGAGTTGAACGATCAGATTCCTGAAATGAATGAAAACATTGCTACAGTAAAAGCAAATCTCATCATGCTTCGTAAAGAGGCTGAGCGAGGCACAAAAAATGTACAGGAACTTACGCACAAGATAAAATCGGCCATTCAAGCCAATAGAGATGATATTGCAGAAGTTTATGCACTTCAATTTGAAAAAGCGAAAGCTGATTTGGCCAGCACACAGACCCAATTAGAGTTTGCGGAAAAGGCGTATCAGAAAGCGCTTAAAGTGAAGGAAATCTTTATGAGAGAAAAAGATCGTAAGATTCAGGAGGCAAAAGAAGCATTACGAGCCAGTGAGCGGTCAGAATGGCAAGCAAAAATCGCCGATACCCTTGAGCAATTCGAAGTGGGCGGTATAGATCAAACCCATGACGAAATGATCAAACGTATCAATGAAGAGGCGGCAAAGAATGAGGCTAGAATGGAAATAGCATTGGATAGCTTGGATACCCAAACCATGGAGATTGAAGCAAATGCTGAAAAATTACGAGCCCACGCACTTGTAGAACAGTTTAAGTTGGAAATGAACCCTGGTCTTAATCAGGTAGAGACCTCACAGAATTTGGAACAGGATTTATCTACTACTTCTGAAGAAACACCGGTTGAAGACCCTACTGCTGAGGAAACAAAGGTTAATAAGAAATCTATTGGTTCAAAAAGTTAAACTATTGAAGGATACAGATTCCCATACCGACTATGAGAGGGTAAAGAATGAGTGGAAGGATCATTATGAGCAAATTCGTCTGCTAAAAAAGCAGCATAAAACTGCTCAAAAAACTCAAAACATCAATCGAGCCTTATCCAATATGCAAGGTGCACTTAACCGGCTAGGGATTGAAAACCTTACCAATACTCAGATTAGCGGACCAACCCAAGCACTCTCTGTAGAATCCTCACAAGAGGCTCTAGAAAGAAAGGCAAAAGAAAGTTTAGATATCATTGCAGCGGAGATGGGTATTATGAGTAAAAATAAAGACACACTCGGTAAAAAGCATCCATCAACCCAAGCATTTCAAGAAGTGAGTACACCAACGTATTCAAAAAAAACCATAGGAAAGAAGGCCTAACAAATGAGTAGAGAACTGCCCATAAACTACACTCAAGAGGTGTTCAAAAACCCCATAAATTTAGCAATACTACTTGTTGGTGGAGTAGGTTCCTTGGTTTTAAGTTCATTTTCTAGTGAAGCGGCTGTAGTCATACTCTCTTTATTGTTTGGGGCTGAACTTATGTATTTGGGCATTGCCTCTAAACAACCTTCCATTCGAAAGGAAATTGAACAGAAGAAATTACAGCAACGTTACAACACGAAAAACGATAAATCCCTATTTCAATCACTCGATCAGGCGTCACAAAAAAGATTTCTAGTCTCCAAACATCTTACCAAGTTGATCACTGAAAATTTTGACAAACTACCTTTTGCAACTCAAGGCTTATTGGAAAATATTACTAAAAAGCTAGATACCCTTCTCAGTAATCATCTAAATCTATTAGACTTGATAAAGCGTTATAACGTATATCTAAATTCTAATTTTGAAGCAGATATTGAAACTGAATTGGTTCAACTTATTCAGCATATAAAAACTCTAGACGATGGTAAATTAAAGGACTCTAAAACGCGTCGAGTGATGATTTTGCAGAAGCGTTTGCAAAAATATGGGATTGCTAAGGAAAAGTATCAAATGTGTGTTACTCATTTAGAAACGATTGAGGATGCCATTCGTTACATCTATGAACAGTCAATGACGATGAATAATCCCGAAGAAATAGGATTTCAATTAGATAATCTATTGACCGATGCGGATGAAACGGCAGATTTGCTTGAGTCAATGGATTTAGAGCAATCCTTTACAGCACCCTCTGAATTTTATACCGATGCCGATTTGGATGAAATTCTCTCGAGCATTCAAACCAAAAAATCTTCTGCCTTCGATGAATACTCTTCACAAGAAGCTACCCAACAACCTTCTGTCCAATTGAGCCCGAAGGAGAGGTCCTGATGAACATAGGAGCATTGGAATGGATCATAGAAGAGAACATCGCTTATCTAACGATACAGAGGCCAGAGGTCTTAAACGCCTTAAATCAGAATTTGTTAAGCAATTTTGAAGAGTGGCTTGATAGGGTAGAACAGGAACTAGATCAATCCATCCATACGTATCGATGTATTGTAATCAAAGGAGCCGGTGAAAAGGCCTTCGTAGCGGGTGCAGACATCCATGAGTTTAAGGATAAATCCCGTTCTCAAGGTCAGGAAATGTCTCAAAGAGGACAGAAGGTGTTTTCAAGAATAGAAGAACTACCTTTGCCAGTAGTGGCTTACATAGATGGCTATGCCCTTGGAGGTGGTGCTGAATTAGCTCTAGCTTGCCATTTTCGAGTAGGTACAAAGAATACGGTTATTGGTTTTCCTGAAGTTAAATTAGGCCTCATACCCGGGTATGGAGGAACAGTACGACTTTCTCGAATCATTGGTTATTCCAAGGCACTTGAGTGGATGACCATGGCCCCCTATATCTCAGCTGAAGAAGCTTATCGAACGGGAGCTTTAAATGTCATTTTAGAGCAATCAGAGGATGAATTGTCCTCGGATAAAGAGGTCACCTCTGAGCTAAATTCTCTTGAAGAGTTAAAAAAATGGTTAAAGCCTTTAATAAAAATGGCGCCTTTAGCGATAAAAAATCTTATTTTATCAACACGTTCTAACACGAATATTCGTGCAAATGATAGGGACTCTCTTCAAAGGGAATCAGTATTATTTGGAGAACTCTTTGAAACACAGGATGCAAACGAGGGTATCAACGCATTCATCGAAAAGCGAAGTCCTAAGTTTCAAGGTAAATAAGAACCAAATTTTGATGAATGAACGACGAACCTCCATCGGGTAGTCCAAATACTACTAACTCATACGGAAGGGCCATAAAATGAATGAATGGCTCTTGATTTTAGGTACTCTTATTTTAAGCGGTTTTTTCTCTGGTTCTGAGATTGCTTTCGTTACGGCTAACAAGCTAAAATTAGAAGTGGCGTCTCGAAGAACCAATATGGTCGCCAAAGCCATCGAGTTTTTTAAAAATCGCCCAGAAAGCTTTCTAACCACCACACTGGTGGGTAACAATATTGTAAACGTAGTGTATGCTACATTGATGGCCATCTTTCTCGCCAATCCTATACAAGAAGTGTATCTTCAATATATGGGTGAGGTGCCTAGTGATCTTATGGTTTTAAGTCTTCAAACGGTGATGGCATCGGTTCTCATTATGGTGTTTGGTGAGATTGTTCCCAAGGTTATTTTCCGGGCACAAGCAGATACATTGGTCCGATTTATCGCCTTACCACTTAGAGTATTGCATATCGCATTACGCCCCTTAATTGTGATAGCCGATTCAGCTTCAAAACAACTTATTCGCCTCATTTCAAATGAAACCGAAGATCCCTCATCTATTTACAGGCGACAAGATGTAGAGCGTATCGTACAGGAATTACGTGATAGTGGAGGTAATGGAGATTTGGATCAAGAGGATTCCGAGATTCTTCATAATGTGCTTGAGTTATCCAATAAAAGGGTTAAAGAAAGTATGGTTCCTAGAATCGATATTGAGGCCGTTGAAAAAGGCACCTCTATTGAAGAGATTAGTCAGCTATTTATAAGCTCAGGCCATTCTAAATTACCGGTCTATAAAGACTCCATAGATGATGTTATAGGCGTCGTTTATGCTTATGATTTATTTAATCGACCTAAGACCGTACAAGAGATACTTCGACCTATAAAACTTGTTCCCTACACTAAAAAATCAAAGGATTTACTAGCCGAATTTAGACAAGAAAATTTATCCGTGGCCATAGTCTTAGACGAATACGGTGGAACGGCTGGTATGGTGACCATAGAAGATGTATTGGAAGAACTCGTAGGGGATATTCAGGATGAGCATGATGTGGAAGATGAAATCATGAAGCGAATTTCAGAACATAGTTATGTGGTAAGCGGTAATGTTGAAATTGAAGAATTAAACCAGGCCTTTGAAGAATTAAATTTACCGGAACAACCCACCGAATACGATACTATTGCTGGCTTTATCATTAACCACTTAGGGCGTATACCCAGGGTAAATGAAGAGTGCGTAATTGAGGGGTATCGTTTTATCATTAGTAAAGCTACACAGAGCCGGATTGAAACGGTTAAATTAGTGGTCTTAGACGCCTAAGTATTCCATTTATTTGAATCCTTAGACGTTTTTTTTCGTATAGTGATGGGTATAACAAATTAAACTAGCTATGCTCGATCACTATCCACATTGGTCTCAAGAATGCGCCAAAAAATACCTAAGTAGAACCTTAAATACCTTTCTCATTCATGGGAATGTCTATGATTTGGTTCCCATCGAAGAAAATGCACCTAGGTTTTTACGCATCAACGAATTTTTAGCGGATGAATTCTTTGGGGCTCGAGATATTGTGTTATTCTATAATCGCGCAACAGGGCTATATTTTCGAGATAAAAACTCCAAGGATGATTTTGATCAAGCGATACAAGCGCGAGATTCACTAATGGGGACTCAGTTTGCCAAAGCACTTCCTAAAGATCCGGTCCGAGTTTTTGCACTTTTAGACAGCTATTTTCGCTTGCGGATTGGTCAACAAAAAAGTATCGCCTTAATTACGGAGCACGCTGAAACTATTGTACCCATGAATGACGCTGGAGCCACCGGTGTTGAAGACCGGAATGCTTTGGTGTACCTAACGCGATGGGCGCAGGATCCAACTCTTCTAGCAGGTGATTTCACTCATATGATAGTCACAGAAAACCTCAATGATATCAACCGTACCTTAGTCCAGCATCCCTACACCTCTGAGATTTCCATTCCACATCCAGATTTAGATGCCAGAATGAATTATCTAACCAATATGGTTAGCGCGGAGGATAAACAATTGTTTGAAATTTCAGACCAGGTTTTAGCACAGCAAACAGCCGGACTAAGTATCCTTCAGTTACAATCACTTTATTTTAATGCAAAAGAAAACGGTGAACCCTTAGACCTTGAAGGGGTTAGCCGAATAAAGAAAGAACTTATTGAAGCCGAGGCATATGGCTTATTAGAATTTGTTGACTCGCCCTATTCGCTTAAGGATGTTGCCGGTCATCAATTGGTTAAAGAACATTTAAATAAGGCAGTTGAAGCCTTAGCAAATGGCCATCCCGAGGTATTACCTATGGGATATTTAGTGTGCGGACCAGTGGGAACTGGCAAAACCTTCTTAGTTCAATGTTTCGCTAAAGACATCGGTATACCCATGGTTAAACTCAAAAATTTCCGTAGCCAGTGGCAAGGGGTAACCGAGGGGAATTTGGAAAAAATTCTGCACCTACTCAAAGCCATGTCACCCGTAGCCGTTATGATTGATGAAGCAGATGCCTACTTGGGTGACCGTTCGGCATCTGGCGATAGTGGGGTTTCCTCCCGAGTGTTTTCTCAGATAGCTTCTTTTATGAGTAACACCGAGCATAGGGGGCGAATCCTGTGGTTTTTAATGACTGCAAGGCCCGATTTAATGCCAATAGACTTAAAACGGCAAGGTAGGGCTGAAGAGCATTTAGCACTATTCCCCCCACAAAATGCGGCGGAAAAAGAAGATTTATTCTGGGCTATGGTATCCAAAACAAAAGCTCAACTGGAAGAAGAGAAGGTTCCTGAACGATTACTTCAAGAGGATACCCACTTCTCAGGTGCCGATATGGAGGCCGTGATAACTCGGGCTAAATTTGAATCTATTGCACAAGGTCACGAGCGTATAACTCATGAAACCATGGAGGCGGTTATCGATAATTTCATACCGCCGACCTATCCGGAGGAAGTGGAATTGCAAACTCTTTTGGGCGTTTTGGAATGCACCTCTAAAAAGCTGCTACCCGAACGCTATCAACAAATCAATCGGGAAGAATTGCTAGCTAGAATTCAGGAACTCACTTTTCGGGTATCCTAATAAGCAAAATACTCGTTGGAAGTATCCTTATCCGAAGAATCCTATTCGGAAGAATGTTAGTCTAAAGTGCTAGCTTCAGAAGTGCTCTCCGACTTTTTCAACCCGAAAAAACTAACTACTCCACTTAGGCTGAAGGCAAAGAAGTAGACGGATCGGTCGATAAGGAAAGCCAAAGGCAATCGGCCAGAAAAAAAGGCAATTGCGTCCATTAAAACCAGACTTCCAATAATGTAGCTGAGTATACGGCCCCGATGTACAGGGGCAATGAGCATGCTGGATATCCCGAGTAAAATACCCGCAGTGGCATAAGCAATATACTCGGTGTTGGTTGCACTCAAGGTATTGTGGAACCCAAGCAGAATGAACAGGTTGTTAAGGGCTGGTGGGATTAAATATGCCCCTATAAACCCGGTAAAAAAGGAGAGACCTCTACGACTTTTAATAGGAGTTTTTGTATTCATGTCCGCGTTTTAAGGGTTTTTAATCTGGAATGTTCAAAAAAAAAGAGCCCTCATGAAGGCTCTTTTAAAATGGTAGTCACAACTGCTTATTCAACAGTGAATGTTCCTTGCATAAGCGCATAATGGCCAGGAAAACTACAAATGAAGGTATAAGTACCTTTGGCGGGTGCTTCAAATTCGATGGTCGTCTCCTCACCACCCCCTAGAAGAGAAGTATAGACGATAACTTCTTCTGAATCGACAGGCACATATTCGTTATCCTTTGCTTGCATAGCCTTCATTGCAAATGCAGGGAGCTCGGTTCCGGGCTCTAAAAGCACCCAGTTATGACCCATAGCGGCTTTGGGTAGTTTACCCACGTGCTTCAGGGTTAACACAACGGTTTGGCCTTCTTTTACCGTAATTTCTTTCAGGTTGAACCGCATCTGATCATTGCTTTCGATAACGATTTCAACTTTATCATTGTCGATAAAGGAAGGGGTTACTAAATCAGTGGAAAAAAAGCTTGTGAACGCTAGAAAGACACTTAATAGAATGGTCATGAATGTAAAGTTTTGATGAATGATTAATAGTGGAACTTGACAAAACATTCTTGTCAAATTCAGTCAAATTCAAGAATAATGCTAAAATATGAAGATTTTATAAATTTAGTTCGAAAATCGAAGGCCTATTTCCTTGGACTAGCCTTGGGGTAAAGCAACAATTCAGAAAGCTCAAAATTAATGCTATATTTCGCCGAACCTAAGCACCCAAAATAAGAATAAGCGATAGTGGCAGAATTCATTAGCCAAATTTTCGAACGGTTGCTAGGTACTAACGATCTCACTCAAAGGCCCATGAAGAATAAATTAGAATCCATACGAACACGACTCGATTCCATTGATAGAAGTATTGTTGAAGCACTAGCTCAGCGTCAGCAAGTAGTCAAAGAAGTGGCTGAACTCAAATTGGAGTCTAACTCAGGCATTAGAGATCTGGAAAGAGAGGAGAGATTGTTAAACAAGATTCGCGATTTTGCCAATGAAGTAGGTCTTGATCGCTATTATGCGGAACATCTATTTCGTGAAATCATTACGAATTCGGTTCGATATCAGACCCATTCATTATTGGATTTTCAGAATGAAAATGGGCAAGATCAGATAAAGGTGAGTTATCAAGGTACCGATGGTGCCTACAGTCATCTTGCGGCTATGCGTCATTTTGGGGAGCGGCACCAATCGACAGACTATTATGGTTATGACACCTTTCAAGAAGCAGCTCAAGCCTTGATGGATGAAAAGGTAGACTACGCAATGCTGCCCATAGAAAATACGACGGCAGGCTCTATCAATGACATTTATGATATCCTGGGTGCATCAAATCTGCACATTGTAGGGGAAGAGATTCTAAAAATAGTTCACTGTTTGTTAGCCGTAGAACCTGTTGAATTAAGCAAAGTTCGTCGCATTTTATCGCATCCAAAGGCGATTGAACAGTGTACCCATTTTCTATCCAGGTTGCCAAGATGTACGGTTGAATCTTACTTCGATACCGCTATTTCTGCAAAAAAAGTATTGGAAGATGGTGATTTATCTCAAGCGGCCATCGCTGGTGCCCATGCCGCCGATTTGTACGGACTTCATGTGATTGCGCATGATATTGCCAATCAGAAAGAAAATTACACTCGTTTTGTAGTGGTGTCCAGAGATTCCATCAAAGTGGATCCTCAGTTTCCATCCAAAACCTCTTTGATGATGGTGACCTCGCATAACGAAGGTTCACTTGTCGAATGTCTAAATGTATTTCATCGTCATGGCATAAACGTGTGCAAATTGGAGTCCAGACCTCGGATGAATGAACCCTTCCGCTACTCGTTTTATGTCGATATAGAAGCAAATATGCATGAGGCCTCCACTCAAAACGCCTTAGATGAGCTCACATCAGAAGCCGAAGAGGTTAAAATATTCGGAAGCTATCCCAAGCAGATAAATGGGGAATAAGCTTATTTCTGCTTTGAAATAGCCGTTCGTCCGTCTTTAAATTCAACCTGAATGGCTTCTCCTTCAACGAGCATGCTCTTGGATTTGATCCATTGGTTATTTTGCCAAATACGTGTGTATCCCTGCTCAAGTGCTACATTGGGATTCAATTTATCGAGCCGATGTGTCCAGTTCTGTATTTGAGACGAGCGCTCCTGCATCAGGTATTCGATTCTATGATGCAGGGTTTGATGTGCTTGGGCATGTTTCATCTTGGAGATGTTCCACAGTTCTAACACTTTTTTCAAAGCATGTGATTTGGCTAAATACTCCACTCTTTGTGCACTTTTCGACCACTTCTGTTCTATAATCCTGGAGACTCTGGAACTATAATCGTCCAAGCCGACCAATATATCCTCGCGATTAGGAGTTGCTATAACCGCAGCCTGAGTAGGGGTTGCCGCTCGCACATCGGCTACAAAATCCGATATGCTAAAATCAATTTCATGACCTACACCACTAATAACGGGTATGGAACAGGCGAAAATCGCCCGAGCAACGCGCTCTTCATTAAACGGCCAAAGATCTTCTAAAGAGCCACCCCCTCGCGATACAATAATAACATCGACATGGTTTTGATTGGCTAAGTATTCGATGCCCGTGCAGATTTCATCGGCTGCTCGCTCTCCTTGAACACTGGCATGAAATAATTCAATTTCTGCTAGTGGCCAACGCTTGCTAAGCGTTGAAATGATGTCCTGAAAGGCAGCGGTGGTACGCGAGGTCACGACCCCAATGGTAGAAGGAAATCTTGGGAGAGATTTTTTATTATTCGGGTTGAAAAGCCCCTCAGCCTCTAGTTTTTTCTTAAGTCGTTCAAATTCGAGTTGAAGTCTACCAATACCAACGGGCTCGGCATGTTCAATGATGAGTTGGTATCTGCCTTGAGGCTTATAGAGTTGAATGGTACCACTAAGTATCACTTCTCTTCCATCCTCAAAGACAGAGTGATAGGCTTGGGCATTTGTTCGCCAAATTACACAGGGTAATTGGGCCTCAGAATCTTTTAGGGTACAGTAAATATGCCCATTGGAGCTTCTTTTTACATTACTCAGTTCTCCTTTAACCCGTACTTGGCTAAAGTGACCTTCCAGCAGCTGTTTGATTTTTTGTGTTAGTTCACCAACACTGGGAATGGGTATGTTTTTTTCTTCAAATTTTTCTTCAAATAAATCCATAGTTCAAGATACCAAATATTAGATGTTTCTACATCCTTTGCTTTGTTCTGTGTATATTATACTCTGTCTACTGAATAACCTAAATAAGGTACTAATTCGTGAGAGTTTAGCTTCAATAAGGCTAAGCCTACCGATGTAGATCACTAATTTTCAACGACCAACTTAGGCGCATATGATACTGCAAAATCTGAAAATCGTAACGGAACATTCCGAAGCAGAGGAGCTACAAGATATACGAATAAAGGATGGGCTTATTGTAGCCATTGATAAAAATATAGCTCCTGAGAAAGGAGAGGAGTGTCATGATTTTAAAGGTCATTATGTGAGTCCAGGTTGGATGGACATGCATGTTCACCTAAGAGAGCCCGGTTATGAACACAAAGAAACCATTGCGCAGGGTTGTTCTGCGGCAGCTTTTGGAGGGTTTACTGCGGTAGCATGTATGCCGAATACGAATCCCCCGATCCACACACGAGATGTGGTTGAGTATATCATATCCAAAGCCAAAACCACACCCGTCGATGTATATCCAATTGGTTGTGTGAGCAAAGACCGTAAAGGTGAACATATGGCAGAGATGGGGGATATGAGTGAGGGTGGAGCGGTAGCCTTTAGCGATGATGGAGATCCGGTCTATGATGCTCAGTTAATGCGAGTTGCTCTCGAGTACTCCTCCATGTTGGATAAACCGATCATAAATCACGAAGAAGATTTAAGTCTCTCTAGGCCAGGTCATATGAATGAAGGGGTAGTTTCAACCCGATTGGGTATAGATGGTACTCCTGGTATTGCCGAAGAAGTGATGATAGCACGAGATATTCTCCTGGCAGAATATACTGGAGGGCATGTACATGTTGCTCATATAAGTACCGCCGAAGGAGTCGATTTGGTGCGTAAAGCGAAGAAAAAAGGCATAAAAGTAACTACAGAGGTATGTCCACACCACTTCCATCTAACCGATGAAGAGATTGAAAAGCAGCATTTTAATACCAACTATAAAATGCATCCGCCTCTTCGAACACAAGCCGATGTAGAGGCCATGATAGAAGGTCTTAAAGATGGAACTATTGATGTTATTTGTACGGATCATGCACCACATGCCATCGAGGAGAAAGAAGTGGAATTTAGTTATGCCCCCAATGGTATTATAGGCTTAGAAACGGCATGGTCCATTTCAAACGAGCAGTTGTACGCAAAAGGGCACCTCAGCCTAACCGAGCTAGTGGATAAGCTGTGTGTACAGCCAAGAAACATCCTCCGGCTTCCCGTTCCCAGCATTGAAGTGGGAGCCAATGCGAATTTGAGTATTTTTAATACTGATGAAGAATGGGTCTTTGATGATAAAAATGTGCGTTCCAAATCTCATAATTCACCCTACTTAGGTCGTAAGATGAAGGGTAGAGCAGTTGCTATATTCAATAAAGGGCAACTACATACCAATACGCTTCGATAGCTTTGGTAATGGTTGGCCAGACAACCACAACCACCGGTGAACCAACAAAGAATTAAGGACAATGAATTACTTGAAAACAATCTCAGCACTCTTTGTAGTGCTTACGTTCTATGGCAGTGCCCTGATCGCTCAAACCCAAAATGATCATGACCAACACCAGGACTATTCACTGGTAACCTATAACGTTGAAAATCTATTTGATGCTGATGGTTTAGCCGAGTATTCCGATTACTTGCCTACCAATAGAGAGGGAGCTCCTCAGTACACCCCTGCCCATGTTCTAACCAAAATCAAGCATGTTGTGCAGGTGATGCAAGCCTATGAAAACGGCT
>CAKZLH010000385.1 GCA_937125285.1 uncultured Balneolaceae bacterium
AAGCGGGTCAGCGATATTGAATGGATTAACTACGAGTACATTCCTACACTTTGTTCAGCGGCCTGCGACAAAGCCGAAAGAGAGGGGATTTACTTGGCTGATTTTTTGGAACAACCATTAATTCGCAGGTATGGGAGTGAGTGGTATGAAGAGTTTCAAGCCGCTTGTAAGCATCTTAGAGCGATGAAGGCAAAAAAAGAAGAAAAAAGCGTTGAAATAATCCCTGAAAATAATGTAACATCAGAAAAAGAGTCTTCGAAATTTTCAGAAGAATCCAATAGACACGGGTCAACAATCAGCCAACAAAAGTCAAAAGGCACATAAGCCAATAAATGAGCTCAAGGAACTCACATACCACCAAAAGAGGTTTCTCTTGGTAGATGAAATGAACTCACTAAAGATGCCGCCAATAGCTAAGGATATTGCCATAGTATGTTGAAGAATCAGCAATTTATAGGTCAGAGTCTACAGCAGGGGATGCAACAGAAATTGTCCCCTCAACAGCTTCAGTACATCAAGTTATTGCAGTTGACGACGCAGGGATTAGAGCAGCGTATCAAAGAAGAGCTTGAAACCAATCCTATTTTAGAGCAGCTTCAAGAAGACGCTTGGGATAGTGCCCAAACGGATCGATTAGAGGACCGTTCTGATGCACTCTCAGATTCTGTTGAGCCTGTAGCTGAAGGTAGGTCAGAAAATGCGCTCGAATCGTTGGAGGAGCATCGTGTCGATTGGGATGATTTCCAAGATAACACAGAATTTGATGGGGAGAGTTATTCGGCCTATACCCCTGGCGTGACCGAAGAGTTTTTAGATTTACCCGATCCTTACCACTCCACACTCTTAGAAGATCTTGAGCAGCAGGTAAGTTTGCTTGATTTGGGTGAGGATGAGCAGTTAATTGCCGATCAAATTTTGGGCTCTCTTGATGAAGACGGGTACTTTAGGCGAGAGGCCATTGCGGTGGCAGATAACATCGCTTTTAATCAGGGAGTATACGTAGATGAAGAGGACGTAGAGAAAGTACGTAAAAAAATACAGCGCTTAGAACCACTGGGAATCGCCTCAACTTCGCTACAAGATTGTTTGATGGTTCAATTGCTTTACAGTGAAGCTAAGCTGCCCGGTAAAATACTTGCGTATAAAATAGTATCTGAAGCCTGGCAATTGTTCGAGAAAAAGCATTTCGACAAACTTATGAACAAGTTTGGGGTGGATGAAAAAGAGCTTAAACAAGCTTTTGAAGCCATCCGGAGAATGGATCCCAAGCCGGGGGCGGTTCAAACCGAAGATGCTAATAATCATCAGTATATAGACCCTGATTTTGAGGTGTATTGGCAGACCAGTGATCAGGTAGCTAGTGGGAAGGGAGCCTTTCTCATTAAATTGAACCAGCGCAATGCCCCTCAATTACGTATTTCACCCGACTATGAGGATATGTGGTCCGATATTAAAGCCAAAGCCAAGGGGCCTGATCCACAAACCCAGCAATTTTTGAAAACCAAGTTGGATTCGGCGCAATGGTTTATAGAATCTATTAAGCAGCGGCAGCGAACGCTTATGAATACTATGAAAACCATTGTAGCCCTGCAGGAAGATTTTTTTAAGTATGGTGAAGCGCTTAAACCCATGATTTTAAAAGATATTGCCGAGCGAATTGGGATGGATATTTCAACCATTTCACGAGTGGTAAACGGTAAGTATGTACAAACCAATTTTGGAGTTTATGAGCTCAAGTATTTCTTTAATGAA
This sequence comes from uncultured Balneolaceae bacterium, assembly GCA_937125285.1. Taxonomy (GTDB): domain Bacteria; phylum Bacteroidota; class Rhodothermia; order Balneolales; family Balneolaceae; genus UBA1275. The sequence continues at coordinate 1,753 of CAKZLH010000385.1, forward strand.
GGGCTTACAACCGAGTCGGGAGAAGAGGTTTCGAACCGTGCAATCAA
>CAKZLH010000386.1 GCA_937125285.1 uncultured Balneolaceae bacterium
ACCACCAATGAACGTATGCAACTTGCCGATCAACAATCTAGTGGCTTTGTATACTGTGTTTCAGTCACTGGAGTAACAGGTGCTAGAGATGGTAGTGAAGTTCAAAAATCGGTAGATCAATTCATTGAACGTTCTAAAGAACATATCACAAATAACCCAATCATGGTTGGATTTGGGATTAAATCCTATGAGGATGCCTGTAATATTTCCAAAAATGTTGAGGGATTTATTGTAGGAAGTGCACTCATAGAAAACATCAAAGAGCATTTTCCAAAGCCAGAATGGAAATCTGAAATTTTTGATTTTGTCCATAGACTTAAGTTTGGTTATTCTAAAGGGGTACTAGAAGACTAACTAAAGGAAGTTTTTCATTAAAAACGGATATATGACTATTCTAAACAATTTTAGTTCTCGAATTTTATTACTTGTTTTAACAAGCGCATTATATGCTTGTAATGGAGATTTTAGAGAGAGAGCCAAAGGTGATGCTCGTGAATTTGTGGTTGTAATGGACTCAACTGAATGGGAGAGTGCAACCGCGGATGCCATCCGTGAGACCTTTGGAAAGTGGGTTTTTACCTTACCTAATCCAGAGCCTAACTACGACCTTACTTTCATGCAAATCCGATCTAGATCTCAACTAGAACGGATTATGGGGTATAAAAATATCATTTTTGCTTCAAGTATTAACGACTCAAACAATGTTGCTGCTCAGATTAGGGCATTTTTAGATGAAGGAACCGAACAGCGTGTTAGAGATGGTGAAAGTTTTGCTTTTCCATTAATTGATCAATGGTATAAAGATCAATACGCACTCATTCTAAGTTCGTCGAGTGATTCGGCACTTGCTCAAAAAATTCGAAATACAGAGGAGGCATTACTATCTAGTGCTCTAGAGAAAGAATTACTGAGATGGAATTGGTTTGTCTATGAAAAAAAGGAACAAACGCAGTACTCCGATACCTTATGGAACGACCATGGATTTATGGTGCGTTTTCAACATGACTACATTAAGCGAATCGACACCACTAACTTTGTGAGCTACCGTCGATTTCTACCGGATAATGATCGCTGGATGTGGGTATGGTGGAAAGATTCCGTGAATGACATCAGTTTTTTGGATAACGATTGGATCAATCAAAAACGAGACTCACTCAATCAAAGGTTTATAAAAGGACGAACGGATTCGATGTTTGTGACGACAGAGTATCGGCGTCCCGTTGAAACTGTAAGCTTTCAAAAGGGTAGACTTTTATCGTATGAGACGCTTGGAACTTGGCAAATGATAAATGGTGCAATGGGTGGCCCATTCGTGAATTTCACGTATTATGATCCTCAAACCAATCGACTATTCATGGTCGAATATTCACAATTTGCACCTTC
>CAKZLH010000387.1 GCA_937125285.1 uncultured Balneolaceae bacterium
ATACCCGCTTGCCCATTCCCTCGAATTTTGTTGTTCTGAATGGTTGCCGGGCTTGGTGATTCGTTGTTATGAATCCCGTCATAGCCATTGTTTTCAACAACCGAGTTGGACACCTCTCGAATAAAGGAACCGTACGAAGGGCCATGTCCATGAATCCCATAACGACCATTGCCCCGTATCACACTATTGCGAACCGTTAGATCCGTATTACCATAACGTGCTATAATACCATCATAAAGTTCAGAGTTCATCACCTCTGAATTGGCTATGGTATACCGCCCGTAATCTAACACGATGCCTGTATAATACGCATTATGTACCTTCACATTCGAAATGGGGTTGGTAAAGGTCGCATTATTCATCGACAAGTATAAGGCATCTCCACCGTAGCGTAGTTCCACATGCTCGAGTACCGACTCCTCGGTAACGTGATTGAATTTATTGGTAAGGTAGAGTGATAAACCATCCCAATCGTATCGTTTCGCCGACACCGTGTCATCCGCCGCATCGGTGTCTCCTCCCGCAGTGTCGTCTCTCCATGACGTAAAAATAATCGGCTTTTCATCCGTGCCTCTGGCTATAAGGAGTCCATCTCTAACATCAAAGTCTAAATAACTCTGATTATAACTGTATCGCGTACGATCCGTAAATCCATATCCCATTTTCACAATAACACCAGCTTCAATAACTAAGGTGTCGTTGGTTTGAACCGCGCTAGAATTTCTGTCGCTAAGCATCATATACGCCCCCGAACTTATCTCCTCCGGAAATATAGCGCTTAACGTATCTTTAAGGCTTATGCCTTCTAGGCCTAACACATTATTAAACGTGTTATCCGTGAAGGTGTTGTTATCGTTGCCCGCACCATCATGGTACATATGGCCTAGGTGCCCAAACAGGCTTATCCCGTATTCATTGCCCGTAAAATCATTCGAGAATATTTGAGCTGAGGAGGTACGTAAACCAGCCCAACCATTTCCTTCAAACGTATTATTACGAATGACGGCCTTATCCCGGAGTCTAGTTAATAAATCAAAAGAAGCGCCATAGTTACCGTTGTGGCTAAATACGTTGTCTTTGACCAGTATTTCGCTCACATTAGAACCTTCAATTACAACTCCAGTTTCCCCATTATAAGACGCGGTAACCCCTACCAAAGAATCTACCGAGCGATAATCCGAATCGGTCTCTCTACTCCAAATTCCATGATTCTCATTGTAGTTAAAGGTTCCCCCCACTATTTGAACCGTATTTACCAAATTCCGCTGATTTATATACAGCCCATGATCTCCATTGTACATTGCGGTAAGGTTCCGAAGTTCACTATCAGGGGCAGATATAACAATCCCTGTATTTCTGTTGTTGTTAGCCGTGATATTTCGAAACGCTTCAAGGCTTCTATACACTTGTATACCATTTACGTTACTATCGGTGAAATAGCTGTTGGTTACACTGGTCGAAGCATCATTGACATAAAACATTTCCCCATAATACCCTCCATACCTCATATCCACATAGTCGAACACATTATCCTGGGAAGATTCATTGACTACTACTCGTCGCCAATTTCCTTTGGCTGGTTGTGTGGTTCGTTCATCCCCGTTGCTGTCGCCACCGATGGCATCATCGTACTGCGAGGTAAAAAAGATTTTATCCTCCGCGGTTCCGTCCGCAATGAGGGTACCATTGATATTGAAGTCTACATTATCTGCAAACTTAATGACTGCTCCTGGTTCAATGGTTAGAGTTTGTCCAACATTAAGAGTAATGCTATTCTTAACCCAGTAAACCGTGTTGGCGCTCCATACATCTCCGTTCACGGGATTGGTCGTAATTTCTACTACCGGTAGAGTAGCCCCATACAACCAAGGGTTAAAATCTACATTGGTAGAGACCTTATCTCCGGTTCCCGTTGGATTTAAAAAGTTGGTAGGACCTGATTTATGTCCCCAAAAGTTATACTCGGCCGTAACTTGTCCGTTACCCCTGTTTTCAAGACCAAAATTGGTGCTATTTTGAATGGTGTTGTCGGTAATCACTGGAGATTGACCCGCCGCCTCAATAACAACAATACCCACGGTATTCCCGTCTAAGGTATTATTTTTAATGGTCGGAATAGCGCCGTTATCAATATAAATACCCACTCCATTGGTACTAATAGTCGAATTTTGAATACTTGGGGTCGAATTAATAGGCACTCGAATACCACCAATACCATTTCCAGTAAATACCGAGTTGTCAATTTCATAACTAAGACCCAAGTCTGAGAATACCCCATACCCGTTGTTGTTGCTAAACTCAGAATCCTCAATAAGTGGGCTTGATGCTCGCAAATCAATTCCATGGCCGCCACTATTTCGTACCGTTACATTGGTTAGGTCGAAGGCGTACGCTCCAGTACGATAACTAATCATAGCCCCTGTATTTCCTTCTGAATTTGGAGCCCCTCCATACTCAACAATCACATGATCAAAAACAGAGCCAACACCTGTGGTACTGTTAAACCGTATGGTCCCCCAATCCCCTTTGGCTGGTGTGTTTGCGCTCGATGTAAAGGTGATTTCGGAACCCACATCACCGTCGGCTATAATGGCTCCCTCGACAATGAGTGTCTGCTTTTCGTTAAACTGAACCGTAACGCCTGGGTTAATCGTTAAGGTGACTCCTTGAGCAATCACGAGGGTATCGGTAACCTGATAAGGACTGTTGGCCACTGTCCAGGTTTGATCCGTCGTTAAAGTGTCTGAAACGGTTGTTTGTGCGTGCGATAGAACAGTTAGTGAAAAGAGTATAGAACATACTCCTATAAGTCTTTTAATATACATTGTAGC
>CAKZLH010000388.1 GCA_937125285.1 uncultured Balneolaceae bacterium
AACGGCCCGCATAAACGCAGGTGGGGCGTTTAGCCCCACTTGCCGTTTTATGCTATGTTATGTCCAGTTTAATTCACGTCTTTCTTCGGGTCTTCACCATGTATACCCCACTGTCAAGTCAAAACGCAATGGATTATGCCATTCCCATTTTTGATCAGTTCTAGGGTCTTTTAAAATGTGATTGAAGATAATCCTATCAATCTTCTGAAAGGAGACCATCCTTGGAAGGAGACCTATTATAAACTTGTCAACCTTGTAAATCACTCCTAACCTTAATTGAATCTCATCCAACTCAAAAGTGCTTTCTGAATAAGGAAAAAAATTCGAGTTGTTAACAGTAGTATTCGCAATATGCCTAAAAACAATAAGGTTGCTTGCTAATTCCGCTGAAATTAGCCAATGACTTCCTAATTCGTAGCAGGTTAATAAAGACAACCGTGCTAGAACCTTTTCATATTTGTCGGTTAACAATAATATTCTTCTACGGTCCCCAAAGTGTCCTTGATCAAAAGGTCTTAAGAAAGTAGAGTTTTCATAATTCACTCCCAGACCTATAAGGCTGCTGAACCTCTTACCTTGCCAAACTTTTCTTTTGGCACCTAATCCCATATGATAAGTACCCCAAAATTCGGGCTGCATGGCGAGTAGTGACTCTTTCTCTGAGTAATCGAATAGTCTTTTATCATCTTCTCCTATACCAGCATTTATACTTACTATCCAATCACCAATAAATTCTGTTTGGCAGGATACCAACTGAATGACAAATATAGCTGCAATAGTTAAAACCACCTTTTTCATAGCTTAACTATTTTCTCGTAGAGAACCATTCCCTCTACATTTAATTGCAGAATGTAAAGACCAGAGGGTAATTCAGCCATATCCACTTTGAAGCTATGGGAATACTCTTCAATCGTTTCTACCAATTTGCCATCTGCAGAAATTAAACTAGCTGTTATCCTTGCACCAGATACATAACCTGAACACACTACCTCAACAAAATCATTCGCTGGATTGGGGGAAATATTTGCTTCTAATTCCGCTACATCTGGGTTTGATCTGGAATTCCTAAATCCAAACCCACCACCACAGTCTTTGACAAGAATTCGGTCACATACCTCCTTTGAACCGCAATCATTTGTTACCGTAACACAGACATAGCCATATCCTGTTGTTATGCCTGTATACCTCCCTTTGTTATCGTATCCATAACCTGAAATAGCTCCATAAAAATCCCATTCAATGGACGAATAATTACCCAGGCAATCCTCAAAGAGATTTAAAAATGTCTCCCCCTGTTCGCCAATACATATTTCAGTCGGAAATGAGTGTAATTCAAAAGTGCATGGTCTTCCTACAAATAGGTCATACTCTACTTCGGCATCGTTACATCCCTCGGCTGATAGTGTATAAATAAGAGTTGCTGAGCCGGAGTTAATAAGACTTCCCGTAATTACTGCTATATCTCCAGTCCCACTAACTGGCGATGTAAATAAGTTTGTTGGTTCAACTCGCCAAGTGATTGATTTAGTACAAGGCATATTGTTAATCAGGGCATATGTTTCAGGACCACTACATAACGTACCCGGCCCTTCTACAAAGGGATGCTCCATACAATCCATTGTATTAGGGTTTGTTGATGCTCCCAGCCAGTCTCTTAGTCTTGAATCAGGTGTGCCATTTCCCTCCCACGAGATATCAAACCTACCATCTTCATTTGCACTATTTGTAGTTGTACAAAGAATAGTTTGAGGAACCCCACCACTCTGCTGACCTATTATCCTTTGATCAGGATTATATTTAGGACATCCAGATGACCCACCTTCTAGTGTGCCAAAGTCCCCATTTACACCAGGCGTTAAATTAAAATCATAAAAATTTCCTGCAGGGGTACTGACACCGCTATCAAATGTCACCTTCTTTACATCTCCACTAGGATGATGTATAAAAGTAGAATTAGGAGGAGTTTGATTTGTTCTGTCCCATCCTGCAAATGACATGCCACTTGTAGGTCTATCAAATAATTCCACCAAACCAAAATCAGTCCCTACCCAACCTGCTGTTATATCACTTCCATAATACGTTATCCATTGGGAGGGAGAAGTCTCACCATTTGGTTCGCATTGGGGGCTTTGATAATTAAACCTATATAGATAATCATCAACAGGAAAATCCGCAATGCAATGATCAGCAGTTAGCACAAAAGGAGTTAAATCACAACAATCATTGTTTACTAATGACCCTGTACATGAACCTATAGAGCTGTGAATTATCTTACAAACTGATTCTGATTGACATTCCCATCCAACCCCTTGTTCACAAGTAACATTTACGTTACATGGTTCCGAATCCTCAAAGTCATCATCAAAGACTCGAAAAGAAATAATACCATGATCGAATGATGTTAAATTAACAGATACTATTTCACTAGCCTCTATACCAGGAATAAATAAAGAGATATTTACTCGGTCGCCATTTAAATAATCTGACCTAAAAGTTCCATTTCTGAAGTTACTATTTTTAATAGGTCCTACAATAAACCTTGATTCCTTATTGAATAGAAACATGACCGCATCTTCGGGTAAATTAGATCCATCAAATCTAACACTCATTGATTTCGCGTTTACACTCCGCAATGTCAAGCTCCATAAAGAATAATTCTCTCTTTCTATCAACTGTCCATCTTCCATAGTATAATTTACTTCCTGCTTGATACCTATCCTTGGCATTTCTCGCCCGGTTTGTTGATCCGCCTGAAGTACCGCTTCGACATCTACGAAAGGGGCATTGATTATTGGAATCTCTTCGTCAGAGTTATACCATGGGATGTAGTTCTCAATTTCATCTTCTGGAGATAGTACTCTCGTGATAACCTGACCAAAAGATTGCGAAGTACTTGTCAAAGCAATCAATCCTACTAGAATGCATTGCTTGAAAGGTCCATTTTTGATTTTCATAATATGACCGTTTTTGATTAAAAATTAGTTCAATATTGTTCATAATTGGACATAACGG
>CAKZLH010000389.1 GCA_937125285.1 uncultured Balneolaceae bacterium
TTTCAATCATTTATTGAAGAGATGCTGGAACGCAATACTCTTTCCATTGTCACTACCCACCACGGTTCATTAAAAGTCTTTGCTCATGAACACCCTAAGGCGGTGAATGGATCGATGGAATTTGATCAACAACACTTGGCTCCTACCTATCATTTTAAAAAAGGGATTCCTGGCAGCTCATATGCCTTTGACATTGCCCAACGAATGCAATTGTCTGAAACACTTCTGAGCCGAGCTCGCGAGGTGCTAGGAAGTCAAAAGAATACCCTGGAATCGCTTATCAGTGAGATGGAACACAAAACTCAAGAAGCGACTCGGTTAGAAGAAGAAATGAAACGCTTACAGGATAAAGCCATTAAACAAAAGCGGACCTATGAGCACAAAATGGAATCACTGTACAAAGAAAAAGCAGCGATTCGAGAAAAAGCCCTCAAAGAAGCAAAACGCATTATGGAAGGGGCCAACAAGAAAGTAGAACAGGCGGTTCAACAAATTGTAGAAGAAAAGAAGACCAAGAAAAAAGACCTTAAAAATCTTAGAGCGGAACTCAGTGATCACAAAGAGGATATTGAACAATCTCTTGCCCAGATCGAACAGAAAAAAGCAGATGAAATAGCTTTTCAAGTGTCCAAAAAGCCACCAAAAGTAGGAGATTTTGTCCGTTTTTTGGATGGCCAAACCCATGGGGAATTAGTGGAATTGAAGGGCAAGCAAGCCGTGGTTCAAACCGATGGTTTACGCCTGAAAACCACTTTTAAAAACTTGATACGGGTAGAAGCCCCCAAAAAATCACCCTCCAAGAAGAAAACTCTTAAGATCGATTCCCTTCAAAGCCCTATTCCCTTGCGATTAGATATACGAGGGAAAAGAGCCGATGATGCATTACAGGAAGTTAGAGATTATCTCGATAAGGCATTATTTCGGGGATTGCATCAGGTTGAAATTGTTCATGGTAAAGGTGATGGTATCTTAAAAGATGTGATTCATACCTATTTGCAAGATCGTAGCGATATCCCTGCCTTTCAGTTGGCGAATGAAGATCAAGGAGGCGCCGGTTGCACGATGGTACAATTGGCATAGCGCGTTTGCAAAGCGTGGATATTGGGTTTTTTGTATCTTTAACGTTTCGAAATTCAATCAACCAATACTGTGGACCTAAATAGCTGAAAAAGCGACTTAGATTCAGAGCAATAAAATAAACTATTCATGCGAGCAACCACTTTTTTCATTGTCGTATTGTTTGCAGGTCTAACGGCCTGTTCCTCCAATCCAGACACATCAACTTACGACCGATCGGCTGATACCCTTCGTTACGATGCGGAAGAACATATCCGCAATATTCGTCAGCTTACCTTTGGCGCCAACAACGCCGAGGCTTATTTTGGATTTGGTGACGAAAAAATCATCTTTCAATCCGATAATCCAGCATGGGGGGTCGGGTGTGATCAAATTTTCTATATGGACACCTCGGATAAATCAGAAGATTTTGAGCCAATGATGATTTCTACGGGTACGGGTCGAACTACCTGCTCGTTCTTCTTACCAGGAGATACCACCTTTGTGTATGGGTCAACTCATCTCGATGATATTGCATGCCCAGAAGTACCCGAACGAGGACCCAATGGAGCTTATGTATGGCCTATCTATGAAGGATACGACATCTTCAAAGCAAATTTGAAGGGTGAAATCATAGACACCTTGACCAATGAACCAGGATACGATGCGGAAGCTACCCTCTCCCCTGATGGCAAGCATATTGTATTTACCTCGATGCGTACCGGAGATCTCGAATTGTTTATTATGGATACGGACGGAAATAATGTTCGTCAAATTACCAGTGAATTGGGATATGATGGAGGAGCCTTTTTCTCACCAGATGGCACCCAATTAGTATTTCGTTCCTCTCGTCCTAAGACTCCAGAAGAAGTTGAAAAATATACCAGCCTACTTAAACAAGGATTGGTAGAACCCACCGATATGGAATTATATGTGGTAAATGTAGATGGTACCAATCTACGTCAAATCACCAATTTAGGTAATGCTAACTGGGCACCATATTTTCACCCAGATGGTGACAAACTCGTATTTTCATCGAATCATGCTTCTGAGCGTGGATTTCCATTTAACATCTATATGATCAATTTAGATGGAACCGGGTTAAAGCAAATTACCTTTGATGACACCTTCGATTCCTTCCCTATGTTCTCCTATGACGGAACTAAAATCGTGTTTGCTTCTAACCGCTTTAATGGCGGTGATCGCTCAACCAACGTATTTATTGCGGACTGGGTGGAATAAGGTAAATATCTCTTACAATATTAAATCCTAGTGTAAAGGTTTCATGCCCCATTTGAATGGTAATAGGCCCATCGAATGGGGCTTTTTCTAGGATGCTTATTTTTACACCAGGTAATACGCCTAGATTCTCTAGGTAGCGAAGTAATTCAGGGTTTTGATCTTTTACTCGCCCGATGCGATAGTCTTCACCAACGACGCCATCCTGTAAGGCTAATGTCGCTTTTTCTGGCATAACCCCGTCTTTTGAAGGGATGGGATCTCCGTGAGGGTCATGGGTAGGATGATTCAGCAGTTCTGCAATTCGATCTTCAAACTGTTCGGAAATATGATGTTCTAATTTCTCAGCTTCTTCGTGCACTTCATCCCAAGAATAGCCCATAATTTCCTTAAGATACAATTCGAGGAGTCGGTGATGCCTGAGAATTTCCAAAGCGATCTTTCGACCAGCTGGTGTTAACTCGGCCCCTCTGTACGCTTCATGTATAATGAGATTCATGCCGCTTAATTTCTTTAGCATATTGGTTACCGAAGCATTGGAAACTTCTAGGGCTTGCGCTATACGAGTGGTGGTTGCCTTTTCTTCATCGGCTTCCAATACATAGATAACCTTCAAATAATCTTCTAAGGCCTGGCTTAATCTCATAACAATGGATTACATACAACGAAATCTATTCGTCTACATATTTAAATCGACATACTCATCAAAACTTATACGCTCATATGCATTACTACCCACATATTTTAAGAGTAATGAGTAGATATCAGGTTCTATAAACCCAGGTTGAGCGCCCAGTACCCCACCATCACTACCTACAAAATAGTGCGTCGGGAAAGACTTTAATTGAAGTCCTCTGGCTAATTGATTTTTTGAATAGCTGGTACCATTAAAAACAACTTGTTCTTCGGATTCTCCGTTTAATTGCACGGGTATGAAGTAGCGGTTAATGGCATCCACTACAGCAGAATCGGGTAAACTCTCCTTTCGCATTTTTAAACAGTAGGTACACCATTCAGCATAGCCAAAAATAAGCACCTTTTTTTGTTGCTCATTGGCTAGTTTTTGAGCCTCTTCCATACTGTACCACTCAAAACCAGAGTCTATCGTTGACTGCAGTTCCTCATGTACATTATTGCTTTTTTCTGAGGATGAGTTTGAGGGTGGGTTCAACAGTTGGGCTGATACCTCATTATGAAACAACCCCATTAGAACGATAAAAAATAGTATACTACGAATCATTATTTATAAAATTATTACGCATTAAATATAGAGTATTTAAGTCGTCATTGAAATAACTTAAGTCGTTTCATTATCTTACACACAGATTTTTAAACAACCAATAGAGGGAAGTATACATGAGTGAACATGAAGAGTCGAATAAGCTATTAAAGCCCAGCCTTTTAGAAGCATTACTACCCATCCTTTTTTTAATAGTCGCTCTGTTTTTGAACGTTCGCATTTTTGGGGATGCCGCTTTGGATGGTTCCAATCAAATTATTCTAATGCTAACTGCCGGCGTCGCATCTCTAGTAGCCGTTCGTTTGGGCTATACATGGAAAAAAATTCGCTCGAGTATCGTAAAAAGTATTTCTTCGGCACTTTCTTCCATTATCATCCTATTGCTTATAGGCTCATTGGCAGGTACATGGTTGTTAAGCGGTGTGGTTCCAGCTATGATTTATTACGGATTGCAAATTCTTAATCCCACAATCTTTTTAGTTGCAGCTACTATCGTTTGTGCGATCGTTTCTGTAGCTACGGGATCTTCGTGGACCACGGCGGCTACGGTAGGTATAGCATTGATTGGTATAGGAACCGCTCTTGGTTTAAACCCTGGCATGGTGGCAGGTGCTATAATTTCGGGAGCCTATTTTGGAGATAAAATGTCTCCATTATCCGATACGACTAATTTAGCTCCCGCCATGGTAGGAACCGATCTTTTTACGCATATACGGTACATGGCCTATACCACTATCCCTTCGATAACGATTACACTTATCATATTTTTAATTATCGGACTCACTCAAGATGTGGGAACAGCAGGATCCGATACCCAAGCCATTCTAGAAGCCATAGATGGAAGTTTTTACATCTCAGGTGTGCTGTTTTTGGTTCCTGCGGCGGTAGTATTCATGATTGTACGTAAAGTACCTGCTATTCCAGCTATTATGATGGGGGCCATATTAGGAGGAATATTCGCAGCCATCTTTCAACCCGAGGCTGTTTTAGCGGTGTCGGGTTACGAGAGTTTCAGCGCCGAAGCGTTCTATGTAGGGATTATGAAAGCTTTTTATGGAGAGATTCAAATTATCACGGGTCATCCTATTGTTGATGATTTGATGAGCTCGGGTGGGATGTATGGAATGTTAGGTACAGTATGGCTGATTGTTTCGGCGATGATTTTTGGAGGAGTAATGGAAGGAACCGGTATGCTAAAAAGGATAGCAGAAGCCATCATAAGTTTGGTGAACTCTACGGGTTCATTAGTGGCTTCAACCGTGGGTACATGTGTGTTCTTTAACATCACAGCTTCCGATCAGTACCTTGCTATAGTGGTGCCCGGTCGTATGTACACCGATACGTATAAAGAAAAGGATTTAGCCCCTGAAAATTTGAGTAGAACCTTAGAGGACTCGGGAACCGTTACATCGGCTTTGGTGCCTTGGAATACATGTGGAGCCTATCATGCCAATGTACTAGGCGTGGCTACTTTTGCCTATTTACCTTTCGCATTTTTCAATCTGATTAGCCCACTAATGACCATCTTTTATGCCTACATGGGAATTAAGATTCGAAGCCTAAAAGACGCCAAACACGAGGAATAAGGTAGTTAAGAAAGCTGAGCGATAGCAGATTTTAAACGGCTAACACAAGATTCTTTTCCAATAAGCTCCATGGCAGGGAACAAATCAGGACCAAAACCCTGACCCGACAAAGCAATTCTAACGGGCATCATAACCTTACCAAAGCCAACACTTTCTTCTTCTACTGTTGTCTCTAATACTTTTTTAATGGCTTCGGCCTTAAATCCGTCTTCCGACAATTCCGAAAGGCGTTGCAAGAATGAAGCGACGAGACGCGGGCTATCTTCGTTCCATTTTTTCAAAGCTCCTTGATCAAAACTTTGGGGTGCTTCATAGAAAAACCTTCCCATAGGTACAAATTCATCTACTTTAGATACCCTTTCATGTAAAAGCTCTAGAACACGGCTCAAAAACTGCTGATCATGAGCCGAGATACCTTCTTTTTCGAATAACGCTTGGACCTCTGGAAGCAAGCTTTCTAGGGAGCGGTTATGGACATAGTGTTCGTTGTACCACATCAATTTCTTGTAGTTAAATACAGCCCCACCTTTACTTACTCGATCTAGTGTAAAGCTTTTACACAGTGAATCCATATCGTGAACTTCAGAATCATCACCTGGATTCCAGCCTAAGAATGCTAAGAAATTGATCAGGGCATCAGCTTCATAGTGTCCACTTCTGTAGTCTTTGGTGTTCACGGGTATGCCTTCACTCTCGGCTTTTCGCTTTGAGAGTTTCCCGCCACTTGGCGACATGATTAAAGGTAAATGTGCCATTGTGGGTGGCTCCCATCCAAATGCTTGATAAAGCAGCATATGCTTAGGCGCCGAACTTAACCACTCTTCCCCTCTAATAACGTGCGTTATTTCCATCGTGTGATCATCCACCACATTGGCTAAATGATAGGTAGGCATTCCATCCGATTTTAATAACACCTGATCATCTAATCCGGAGGTATCAAAAGAAACAACTCCTCGTATTTGGTCCTCAAATTTAACGGTTTCTCTTCGAGGTACCTTTAATCGAATAACATATTCATCCCCTGCATCCAAACGTTTTTGAACCTCATCCTGAGAAAGGGTAAGGCTGTTTTTCATGCTTTGTCGAGTAATCGAATCGTATTTTGGAGATGGATTTCCCGATTTCTTTAATCGCTCTCTCATTTCCTCAATCTCATCGGTCGTATCAAATGCGTAGTAGGC
>CAKZLH010000390.1 GCA_937125285.1 uncultured Balneolaceae bacterium
AATCCAGCTAGACCAGAACATATAGCCCCAACAATAAATGATATGGCTACCATCCAGCTTGATGTTTCGGGATTAGCACTTAGGCCAAGAAGAATGGCTACTGCAAGTACAAAGATGGAGAGTACACGATACTCTGCTTTAAGAAAAGCCATTGCACCAGCGGCAATACTTTCACTAATTCTGCCCATTCGTTCGGTTCCTAAATCCTGTTTGGATACCCAAGAGGATTTAATGAACGTGTAAAGCAGAGCAATAACCCCTGCAATTGGTAATATATATAGTATGGTTTGCATAATTCTGCGTTCTATGTGTTATATATGATGGTTAAGAGGTTATCTATAGTACCTATTAACAATTGTATATTAGTTGTGAATATTCATCGCACGAGTAATACCTAGCCCAATCATGTCTAAAGCTGCACTTGCTGCTTTCTGAATCGCTTCTTCTACTAGGTTTTGCTCGTCACTGCTAAAGGCTGAAAGTACGAAGTCGACTTGTCTTCCTTTAGTAAAATCATTCCCAATACCAATCCTTAATCTAGGAATGGACTGAGAACCTAAACGGTTGTGAACATCAGCAATGCCGTTGTGACCACCATCACTACCTTTCGGCCGTAACTTTATGGTCCCAAGAGCCAGATGCAAATCATCATAGATGATGAGCGTCTGATCAGTTTTTTGACTGAACTGTGCCATGGCCTTTGTCACTGAAGTTCCGCTGTTGTTCATATAGTTTGTTGGTTTAACGAGATACAAGTTTTGGCCCTTGTACCTTGCTTCAGCAAATACAAAGGGCCCACTGCCTGTGGTAAATTCAATCTCCCATTTGTGGGCTAAAAAGTTCACCACCTCGAATCCAATATTATGGCGAGTACCCTCATATTCAGCGCCAACATTTCCTAATCCAACCAATAGCGCCACAGGATACTCCCAGTCTTATTCCTCTGTAGATGCTTCTTCAGAGGCGTCATCTCCACCCTCAACTGCATCCGCTGCATCATCGTCCTCATCGTCAATCACATCTTTAAGTAGCTGACCTTTTGGTGGACGAATGGTTACGATGGTTCGGTTCAATGAATCCAACGGCACAATACCATCTAATTCTAGATCCGACACGTGAAATGAATGACCAATCTTGAGTGGTGTTACATCCACTTCAAACTCAGCCACAATGTTTTCTGGGAGCACGCGGATGCGCAAGAATTTCATAGGTTGAAATAATCGCCCACCACCTTCAACAACTCCACGGGCAGCACCTCGAATACCAATTGGCACACGTAGGGTAACTTTGTGGTTGTTGCTCATTACGTAGAAATCTGCATGAATTGGACGATCAGTAACTGGATCGAATTCGGTTCTTTTTAACAGAGTTTTATAAACCTTTCCATCAATGGTAAGTTCTTGAACTTTTGTTTGAGCGCGCGAAAGTATTCTTTCTAATGCTAACTCATCAACAGAGAAATGGATATTTTCTTTTACTTCAGGACCGTACAAAACCGCAGGTACGCGCTTAGATGCTCGTAGCTCTCGATTTGCTTGTCTACTGGTTTCTCGGGGTGTTCCCTCGAGTTTTACGTATTCTGGCTTTGCCATGAGTAATGTTCCTTTGCTTCTTTTTAATTATCAAACAATGCACTAATGGTATCATTGGTATGTATACGCTCAATGGCTTCCGCGAAAATATTGGCTACGCTAAGCACTTTTATTTTATCAGAAGGTTGTCTTAGAGGTATGGTATCCGTGACCAAAAGTTCATCGATAGGTGAATCTTCGATTCTTTGAAAAGCTGGGCCAGATAAGATAGGGTGAGAGCACATAGCTCGGATGTTTAAAGCCCCTCGTTCTTTCATAGCAGCCGCCGCATTGGTCAATGTACCTGCGGTATCAATCAAATCATCAACGATTAACACATTCTTACCCTCAACCTCTCCGATGATATTCATAATCTCCGATTCATTTTGTTTGGGTCTTCTCTTGTCTATGAAAGCGAGAGATGCGCCTAATTTTTTTGAATACGAACGCGCCATCTTAAGGCTACCAACATCGGGAGCAACCACTACTAAGTTATCAATAGGATGTTTCGTCATATGATCGATAAACACCCGTGATGCATAGAGGTGGTCGAGAGGGATATCAAAAAATCCTTGAATTTGTGCTGCATGAAGATCCATGGTTAAAATTCGATCCGCTCCAGCTTCAACCAGAAGATTCGCCATTAGTTTGGAACCAATAGAAACTCTAGGTTGATCTTTTCGGTCTTGTCTCGCATAACCGAAATAAGGGATAACGGCCGTTACTCTTTTAACCGAGGCCCGTTTTGCGGCGTCTAACATTAAAAGTAATTCAATAATATTATCGCCGGAAGGTGGGGTGGGTTGGACAATAAAAATATCCTCTCCCCTAATACTCTGCTCGTATTTGACATAGAGTTCACCGTCAGAAAATTTCTTAATGGTGATTTTACCTAAGGTAGTTCCATATTCCTTTGCGATGGCGCGAGCCAGAGCAGGATTACTACTACCGGAAAATATAGCGAGAGGGCTGTCCAAGGTTATCTTATTTTGCTAGCACTGAAGTATTCAGGATTACATCAAACAGCGGATAAATAACCTAGATATCCACTGAGTTTGGTTGCCCGGGGAGGACTCGAACCCCCACATACTGGACCAAAACCAGGTGTCCTGCCATTAGACGACCGGGCAAATTGTCATCGACAGATACCAAAGATAGGCACCTAACCAACGCTAATCAAGATAAAAGAAGTGATTTTTTTATTATAGCGTTCCAGTGCATCATAGGTAGCTTGAATAGAGTATGCCTTAAAAATTCACTCAATACAAAGCTGAGAATGTTTTATCTTAATTATAAGTGTTAGAGTGGTTAAAGAGTATAATTCACACGCAAGGTTAAACCACTGATTAAATAGTAAATCATCGACATGGCTCATCAAATCACCCTTATGAATCGGGAAAGAATACAGCGCACCATCAAGCGAATGGCCATACAGGTCTGCGAGCGATTCATAGATTCCACACCCATTTGTGTGGTAGGTCTAAATGAGCGAGGGTACTCATTGGCAAAAGAAGTATACAGTGAATTGCAGCGCATGAATCTTTCTGCCCCCATCGAATTACATTCATTTGATGTTTTTAGCAATGGAGCTCAGCCAATCCCTTCAGTGAACGAGAAGCAGGTACTCATCGTTGATGACGTAATTTTTTCTGGCCGAACACTCTTCCAGGCACTTTCCGTACTATTTCATGCACAAGAACCTCTCATCATTGAGGTACTAGCACTCATCGACCGTGGACATCGCAGATATCCAATTCTAGCTGATATCACCGGAGAACTTATTCCCACAAAAGTTGGAGAACACGTAGAAGTACTTTTAAGCAAAGGCTCTTTGGATGAAGTTGTACTCTTTAAAAATCACTAAACCTAAATGACCTCTACTAGAAACATACTATCCTTATTTATTTTAGCAATAATCCTCCATTTGTCTACCGTTTCGGTTGCTCAAACCATTGTTATTCCCGATACCCTAAGAGGATCCCAAAGTAGTTGGCTGGTCAATCTCAATGGAGCCCAGGCTAGTTACGACAATTGGAATGAAGGGGGGGTGAATACCATTAGTGGAACATTTTCAACAAACTATACCAAGATTTATAGAAACGATTTATATGCTTTTGGTATTCGAATAAACGGTCGTTATGGTCAATCTCGATTTAGCGGTGATACCCGAAAATCAGACGATTTGTTCACCATTCGATCACGAGGGAGTTTTGGCTTGCCCGACAGAAGTCGATTGTCTGCCTATGGAGCTGTGATGCTTCGAACACAATTCAGGGATGGTTTCGAATATAATGCCAAATTAAACCCCGCAGGTGCTGATTCTTTGATTTCCTCTTTTTTTGCACCAGCTTACTTTACTCAGGGGGCCGGAATTACCTTCAACTCCCAAAAAAGTCTTCAACTCGAGGCCGGTTTAGGTCTTAAACAAACCTATGTTGGGCAAGTAGAACTGGCGCCAAACTATGGCCTGACCGAAGAAAAAAATTATCGGTTTGAAGGGGGCCTAACCGCAGGTATTACCTATCAAAAAGAAGTGATGAAAAATCTACAGTATAATGCAGATGTAGAAACCTTTACCAATCTCATGGAACCCATTAACGAAACCGACGTGTATTGGACCAACGAACTAATTGGTAAAATAAACTCTACCCTGCGTACTACCTTACAATTCGAGCTTCGATACGATTCCGATTTCTCCAAAGATATCCAAGTCAAACAAGTTCTTAGTGCTGGGATTTCAATGGATTTATTCTAGTTTAGCTACTAGAAATTAGGAACCTCTACACACCGTAATGAGATGACGAAGGACTCCTTCAACCCAATACAAAAGGCCCTAACCAATCTACAGGATTGGAAAGACAGCTTTGGATCGCAACATATCCACAGCAGTTTGGAGCTTCCGAGTGGGCTTAGTGAATCCATACTCATGGACCTAAGTGAAAAGCTAAAGGGAAATTTCCCTTTTCATCACGCGAATTACGCAGGTCAGATGCTCAAACCACCGCATCCGCTATCATGGAGCGCTTATGCATTGGCCATGTCGATAAACCCCAACAATCACGCGCTTGATGGAGGGCCTCCCAGTTCTGAAATGGAAAAAGAGTGTATTTCCAAGCTTGCAGAATTATTTGGTTACGGGGATCATTATCTAGGCCACCTAAGTTCGAGTGGCACCATTGCCAATTTAGAAGCGTTATGGGTGGCACGAAGTATTCACCCCGAAAAAGGAATCGCCTTCAGCAGCGATGCTCATTATACGCACCAGCGGATGGCACAGGTTTTGGGGATGAACTCGACCACCGTGTCGCTTGATCAAGGTTGGGAATATGGACTTTCCGAACTCCCCATCGAGGATATTGGCACCATTATAGTGACCATGGGGACGACCGGAATGGGTAAGGTAGAACCACTTTCGCAGGTTTTAGATTGGGCACAATCCAAGGGCATTCGTGTTCATATCGACGCCGCCTATGGTGGATTTTTCAAAACAATTGGGCATCTACTTAGCGATTCGTCTGCAGATTGGGCTCGTATGCATGAGGCCGA
>CAKZLH010000391.1 GCA_937125285.1 uncultured Balneolaceae bacterium
GGATCAATCCGAAAACCTGTGGGGTATCTCCAAAAAGTCTAATTTGCATTTCAAAAAGAATTGGGAGATTTATCAGCATGGGAATTACTTCTACCAGAAGGAGTATTAGAATACTTTGATGTAGTAACAGCAGAGAAAGAAGTCGAGCATTATGCAATTAGCATAGTAGAAAGAAACTTGAGGGCAGGTGAGTTTCCTGGACTGAAACTATCATCCCATGGATTTCATAATGAGATAACTATTAAAGATTTTCCTATTCGAGGTAAAGCTTGCTACCTGAAAGTCAAGCGACGCAGATGGCTAGATGAGGATACAGGAGAAATCATATCAAGAAATTGGAACTTAGTAGCAGGAGGAACGCGAATGACACAGGAATTCGCGGCTTTTTTAAAAGAACTGCATCGACAATTCCCCGGTAAGTTGTAAAAGCCTTGGTGAATACTTTCACGTGAATGGAAAATTGCTTGAAGAACAATATGCCGTTCATCTGAGTGATTACTCCACTTGGGATCAACTGGATCATGCTGAGAATTACATTGTCTTTCCCGAGAATATTGGCCCATATCTCACCATTGATGAAACTTCACTTTCACAAGGAGAACTCTACACCGTGATTACAAACAAAGAAGGCAGAGGCCGTAAAGGAACATTGGTGGCTATGATAAAAGGTGTTGATAGTGAAAGGGTTAAGTCTATACTTCACAGAAAAATATCTTTAGAAAAAAGACGTCAGGTCAAAGAAGTCACCCTCGATATGGCTGCCAATATGGAGCAGATTGTTCGAAAAACATTTACTCGAGCCACATTAGTTACTGATCGCTTCCATGTACAAAAGCTAGCCTATGATGCGCTTCAACAAATGAGGATTGAATACAGATGGGAGGCTATTGAGCAAGAGAACAATGAAATAGAACTAGGCAAACAAGTAGGTCAAACGTACAAACCTCATATTCTTGACAATGGAGATACTCCAAAGCAACTTCTGGCACGTAGCAGATACCTTCTCTTCAAAAGAAAGGACACTTGGACCCCCTCTCAGATTTATCGTGCTGAGATATTATTTGACCGATACCCAAGATTAGAACAGGCCTATAACTTGGCTCAGAATCTAGGATATATCTATAGCATAAAGGACAAAGGTGTAGCATACACCAAACTGGCTCAATGGTACAATCGGGTGGAAGAACTGGGGTTCAAATCTTTCAATACCATATCCCGAACGATTCAAAATCACTATGAAACAATTCTTAATTACTTCGAGAAGCGCAGTACAAATGCAGCAGCAGAATCATTTAATGCTAAAATCAAAGCCCTAAGAGCTCAGTTTCGTGGAGTTAAAAGGGTATCATTCTTCTTATACAGACTATCCAAAATCTATGCATAGTACAATCACTCCACAGAAATATTGCTTGATCC
>CAKZLH010000392.1 GCA_937125285.1 uncultured Balneolaceae bacterium
CATTATGTATTCCAAAATGTGGTGGATGTACTCACCGGCCAAACCGAAATTACCGCCACCGCCTTTGAAGGCCTCAAAGTGGTGCAAATGATTGAGCGTATCTATGACGCCGCACAATAACAAAGCTATTCCTTTGCTCGACCTACAGGCCCAATACGACAGCATTGCCAGCGAACTAGAGGCCGCTGCTCTTGGGATTATGCGTTCTGGTCAGTTCATTATGGGAGAGGCCGTCGCAAGCTTCGAATCGGACATTGCCGCCTACCTAGGCGTTGAGCATGCTCTTGGCTGCGCCTCCGGCTCGGATGCGCTTTTGTTGGCCCTCATGGCCTTAGAAATTGGCCCAGGAGATGCGGTGATCACCTCGCCCTTCACCTTTTTTGCCACCGGTGGCGCCATTGCCCGACTCGGGGCCACTCCGGTTTTCATGGATATTCGACCGGCTGATTTTAACCTAGACCCTACCGGCATACGACGCTTTCTCGAAGGCTCCGACACCCGCTACCAAGCCCTTGGCGTGCGCCCCGAACAGGTTAAGGCCATTATTCCCGTGCATTTGTATGGACAAATGGCCGATATGGAGGAATTCCTAGCCATTTCGAAGGAGTTTTCTATTCCTCTTGTTGAAGACGCCGCCCAAGCCATTGGTGCTAAACAAGCCTTCTCCGATGGTCGTGTAGTAGGTGCGGGAATTGAAGGAGACTTTGGGTGCTTTAGCTTTTTTCCTTCTAAAAATCTTGGTGCCTTTGGTGATGGAGGACTCATTACCGTTCGTGACCCCGAACTAGCCGAAAAGGTACGCGTATTGCGGCTACATGGCTCCAAACCCAAGTACTATCACCAAATGGTGGGGATTAACTCGAGGCTCGATGCCTTGCAAGCCGCTATTCTCGGGGTGAAACTAAAGCATCTGGATTCCTGGTCTTCGGCACGCCAAGAGAAGGCGGCCGTTTATAATCGTTTATTTGCCGAGGCAGGTTTGGTTTCGGAGGCACCAAGCTGTTGGGAACAGACTTGTGGAGGCGATTGTGCGTGGCACGGAAAAGGTGTGGTTTTACCTGCTGAAACAGTGGCAGCTAATGGTGGGTCGCATATTTATCATCAGTACACGATTCGGATTCAAAACCGCGACACGCTAGCTCAAGGCCTAAGTGAAGCTGGGATTGGTAACTCCGTTTATTATCCTCTGTGCCTACACCAACAAGAGTGCTTTTCGAGCTTAGGCTATGCCGGGGTTGAGGAATTATGCCCACATGCCGTTTGCGCGGCTAAACAAGCACTGAGCCTGCCCATCTATCCCGAACTCTGTGAAGCTGATCAGCGCCGGGTAGTGGAGACTATAGCTTCATTGCTGGCTTAGTCCTTTCCGAATAAATCGCGGGTATATACTTTTTCGGCGACATCCCGAATGTCATCCACCATACGGTTGGCGATGATGATGTTAGACGTCTCCTTGAACTCTTCAAGGTCCTTGATGACACGAGAGCGGTAGAATTCATCCTCTTTTAGGTAGGGTTCGTACACCACCACTTCGATACCTTTCGCTTTGATGCGTTTCATAATGCCTTGGATGGCACTCTGACGGAAATTGTCAGAGCCCGCTTTCATGACCAGGCGATACACCCCTACTACCTTCGGGTTCTGACTCCAGATCTGTCGTGCAATAAAGTCCTTACGGGTTGAGTTAGCATCCACAATGGCTCCAATAATATTGTTGGGCACATCCTTGAAATTGGCCAAGAGCTGTTTGGTATCTTTGGGTAAACAGTAGCCCCCATAGCCGAAACTAGGATTGTTATAATGATTCCCAATCCGTGGGTCCAGCCCAACCCCTTCAATAACCTGCTTGGCGCTAAGCCCATGCGACTCACAATAGGAATCGAGCTCGTTGAAGTAAGCCACCCGCATGGCCAGGTAGGTATTGGAAAACAGTTTAATGGCCTCCGCTTCGGTGCTATCGGTGAACAGTACGGGGATGTCTTCCTTCGGTTTTTTGGCGCCTTCGACTAGTAAATTAGCAAAGGTGGTCGCCCGCTTGGATTGATCACCCACTACGATTCGAGAGGGGTACAGGTTGTCGTATAAGGCTTGCCCTTCACGTAAGAATTCAGGCGAAAACAGCGAATTCTCGGTACCAAATTCCTCTTTAGCTCGCTGAACATAACCCACCGGCACAGTAGATTTAATCA
>CAKZLH010000393.1 GCA_937125285.1 uncultured Balneolaceae bacterium
TATGAAGAACGTATCAGAATCATGAAATAAACACAATCGATAATCTAACTAGTCTGATAGTAACCCTAAGCATTGAAAACGAAGCTCCCATTACTACTTAGTTTTTTGGCATTTCATTTAGTGATTGGCATGTCCGTGTACGCCCAATCTGACATGCAAAATACTGCAGAAATGCAGGCTTCGGCAAAAATTGTTTGGGATTTGGAACTAGAAGGGGTTCAAGACCTTGTATTTGATCAGATAGAGGCGGGAACGATCAAGGAAATAGATGTCGATGGAAGTGTACTAGGGCAGGAAGCAACGGGGAATGAACAAATTGGGATTTTTCGGGTTCAAACCAAAGAAGCCATAAATTTTCAGTTTACAGATTTACCCACCTACATGGTTAATGAACAGGGCTTTCGATTACCCATTACTTTTATGGCGGCATGGGGAGAAAATCGGCAAGGAGCAGATGTTACTAGATTAGATCCTAATTTACCCATTAGTATACCTGCCGATGAAGATAGAGATTATGTGTATTTATTTTTGGGAGCATCGGTAAATCCAAGCGAAGATCAAGCTGAGGGTGATTATGCTATTGAGCTGAGAATATCAGTGGTTTACGGCTCCTAAATAGCGAATAAGTACTTTTCAAACAGAAAAGAAGAAGGTTAGCAAAGAAACATGGGTGCCATCATCTTGCAAGCGGTGCAAAATAGTTATAGATGCCTAGTAAAAGCTTTTTTACTTGCGGTATCCATGATATGTTGGGCTCAGCTGGTCGTTGCTCAGGTTTCATTTAGACCAACCATGGTCTTTTTAAGTGAAGGTCAAATGGTTCAGGAACTAACCATTCAGAGCCAAACCGATTCTCTTCAAGAGGTTGAATTCAGTGCTTCTTATGGGTTTCCTACCTACAGTGAAGACAGAGGACTGTATATGGACGAGGGAGATGAAACCGATCGGTTTATTTACGACCTGAGTCCTTATGTTCGAGTGTATCCTGAGAAATTATTTTTAAGCCCTGGTCAACGTCAGATAGTTCGAATTCTAGTCCGTGATTCACCAAACTTTGAAGCAGGTACCTATTGGACGCGATTAAGCATCAAAAGTCAGGTAGCCCAACCTGAAGCCCAAGAACAATTGATTCCTGTTGGGCAATCAACCAGTATTAATTTGATCGTACGCCAAAATATTG
Source organism: uncultured Balneolaceae bacterium (assembly GCA_937125285.1). Classification (GTDB taxonomy): domain Bacteria; phylum Bacteroidota; class Rhodothermia; order Balneolales; family Balneolaceae; genus UBA1275. Next base: position 1,181 of record CAKZLH010000393.1, read on the forward strand.
GGGTGTACTACAAGCATGGGATAACCACTACCGACCTAAGTCTAACATCACTAAGTACCAATCAAAATAATGGTGTTCTAGAGATATTCCCTAGGGTTAGAAGAGATGGTAATAGCCCATACATAGGTTCACTAGAAGCGAAATTGTACAATGAGTCTGGGGATTTGGTATCTGAATCTTCTATTGTAATTAATGCCTTTTTCGAGACTCTATTACCTACAAAACTTAATATACAAGATTTGCCTAGGGGGCCATATGAACTAGTTTTACGCTTCTCAACGACCAGAGGTGACGTCACGGGAAACCGCTTGGTCTCGGGTCCAGAACTTTTGGTAGAAGAAACAGTATTTATAACGGGTGATGGGGGCTAAGTCATAGACATGAAAGCATTACTTAGCTTGGTTTGTGTTCTAGTTTTCCTTGATGGTTCATCGTACGATGTTCGTGCACAAAATAGAGCGGAAAACCCTATCAATCAGGCTACAGAACTACTTTATATATTTAGTTATCCGGTAGTGGGACGCACCTATGTGATGGGTATGTATAATTACGAAACCGAAGATCTCTATTTGCCAGTCGTGGAATTATTTGGGCATTTTGAGGTTAACATGGAATTAAGTAGAGACAAGAATACGCTCTCCGGAATCTATCTCTTAGAAGGAAAACCATATAGTATTGATGCAACCAACTATAAAATAAGTTTAGGCGAAAAAACCTGGGAGTTATCCGAGGATTTGATGTACCGTCAGGTCTCCGATATTTATTTACACAGAGATGTGTACGAAGAGATTTTTAATCTGAGTTTTGAAGGGGATGTTAACAGGTTACTACTGAGCTTGGAAACCTCTTTGATTTTACCGGTTATTGAGTTGAATAATCGGAAAATTGCGCGTTCAAACATACAGGAACAGCAATTTGATCGAACATTCTACACCATGAGATTCGATCGTGAATATGACGCTATCAACGGTGGTATGTTTGATTACAATTTAGGTGTGATTACCGATGTGCAGTCGATGCAACCTTCCTATAATTTTCAGTATATAACAGGTTTAGAAGTTTTAGGTGGCCAATTCAGAGGTCGATTTAATTCACTCTATTCCGATTTAAATGGTTGGCAACATGCCAAGTCCAATTATGATTGGGAGTTTAACCTAAGAGAGAGTCCCTTTCTTTCGAAGGTAATGGCAGGGCATATTAGTACTCGAGGATTTAATGTAGAACCTGTTTTGGGTATGGGAATTACTAATCAGCCTATTGAACCTAGGCAAATGTTTGGTTATACCTATGTAGATGGGACTACTGAGCCCGACTCAGAAGTAGAGCTATTTATCAATAATCAATTAATTGATTACACTCGAGCCGATGCTCAAGGATATTACCGCTTAGATGTACCTCTTCGTTATGGAACGACCAAAGTACGTGTACAGGTCTATACCCCCAATGGTCAGCTAAAGACCGAAGAACAAGAGCTTCAAATTCCGTATAGTTTTGCACCTAAAGGCGTCATGAATTATCAGCTGTATGGAGGGATGATTCGGGATGAAATGAA
>CAKZLH010000394.1 GCA_937125285.1 uncultured Balneolaceae bacterium
TATTATGAATGCCCTGTACTCTGTGGGTTGGTCATAGACGGCTTGTTCGACGCCGTAGAAAATTTGGCTTGGCAACCCGGAAAAGAGTTTGACATTATTTCGGTAAGCATCGACCCTACCGAAACCGATACTCTAGCGGCCCGCGTGAAAAAGGAATACATCGAAAGCGGAAGCTGGGGTACCACCCGGGGAACAGAGCAACATCGACAAGCAATAGAACAGGTGAGCCAAGGATGGCATTTCCTTACGGGAAAACAAGCTGCCATCGATTCGCTCATTAGCTCTGTAGGATTTGGCGTTGCCCCTATACCTGGAACCAAAGACTTTGCACACAGTGCAGCAATCATACTTCTGAGCCCCGATGGCACCATTACGAGATACTTATATGGATTGCGATATCCATCATTCGATTTCAGAACGGCTATCTTAGAAGCTTCGGAAGGAACCATTGGAAATACGGTAGATAAACTCATTATGTATTGCTATCAATACGATCCAAACTCAAATTCTTATGCCCCCGTGGCTAGGCGAATAATGAGTCTTGGAGGTTTGGCTACACTTATTTTTCTTGGTATCTTTCTCGGGTATTTTTGGCTGCGCGAAAAGCGTAAAAATCAATCAATCACTAATTAAATAAACATCTAGGTTCTCCTATGGGAAGACTTTTTGATTTCATGCTCCCGGAAAACAAGTCGCCACTTACGGCTGACCCCACCGACGGGCTGTTTCACTTCATCAATGAAGCCAGTTTAATCATCTTTTTAGGCGTTGTCATAGCCATGGTCTACTTTGCCATTCGCTACAAACGCAAATCGGAGGACGACAAAACTCCGGTAATCACTCATAACAATGCCCTAGAGATTTCGTGGTCGGTGATTCCGCTACTGCTCACTTTTGTGGTATTTGGATGGGGGTATTCGGGATGGTTGAACCTAAAAACCGTTCCTTCCGATGCCTACGAAATTCACGTAACGGGTTTTAAGTGGAACTGGAGTGTGAATTACGAAAATGGAGCGCAAACGATTAATGAAATTCATGTTCCCAAAGGACAGCCCATTAAATTGGTGATGCAGTCTCGCGATGTGCTTCACTCTTTCTTCGTGCCAGAGTACCGGATAAAACATGACGTACTTCCGAACCGATATACCTATGTGTGGTTTCAAGCCGAGGAAGTAGGCGAATCCCAAGTATTTTGTACCGAGTATTGCGGGACCAGTCACTCCGATATGTTAGCCAAAGTGATTGTTCACGAACCCGAGGATTTTGAGGCGTGGTTAGACGAAAATGGCGGCGGCCCTAGTGGCTCTCCTGTAGAGCAAGGCGAACAATTAGTCTCTCTTCAAGGGTGCCAAACCTGTCACTCGGTAGATGGTTCTGAGCTCATTGGACCTAGTTTCAAAGGAATTTGGGGACGCGACCGTAACCTAGCCGATGGAAGCACAGTCACAGTAGATGAAAACTACATTAGAGAATCCATTCTCTATCCAGGCAATAAGATTGCTGAAGGCTATCAAAATGTGATGACTCCTTACGAAGGACGCATCAGCGACGACGAGATCACCAACATCATTGAATATTTAAAAACAATTGACTAAGCGTATGGCAAGTGCATCAACTTCTGCAACAAACGCAGCATCAACTCCTACTAAGCTAAAAGTTAAGCGGTTTGCTCCGGCTGAAACCCCCACCAACACCTACCTCACCGACGAGAAAGGATTGTGGGCATGGCTCACCACCGTAGATCATAAGAAAATTGGTCTCATGTACTTAGGTGCCGTGGCCTTCTTTTTCGCATTGGCAGGTTTTCTAGCCATTGCCCTACGCACCGAGCTTTGGACACCGGCAAAAACCTTTATCGAGGCCGATACCTACAACCAACTCTTTACCCTACACGGGGCGATGATGGTGTTTTTTGTATTGGTACCTTCTATTCCAGCCGCCCTTGGGAACTTTATTCTTCCGATGCAGCTAGGAGCGAAAGATGTGGCCTTTCCAAGGCTCAACTTGGCTAGTTTTTACATCTATGTGTTTGGAGCCATCTTCACCTTCTTGTCACTTGCCAACAACGGATTCGATACCGGATGGACTTTTTATACTCCGTACAGCTCGGATAGCAACTCGGCAGGAATCATTTGGGTAACCCTTGGGGTTTTCATCCTAGGATTCTCGTCTATCTTAACCGGGACCAACTTCATAACCACCATTCATAAGCTTCGGGCTCCTGGGATTTCTTGGGATCGGTTGCCCCTGAACATTTGGGCTTTGTATGCTACCTCCATTATTCAGGTCTTAGCGACTCCGGTTCTAGCCATTACCATTTTACTATTGGCGATGGAAAACATCATGGACATTGGGATCTTTGACCCCGCCCTTGGAGGTGATCCCGTACTCTACCAGCATTTCTTCTGGTTCTATTCGCATCCTGCGGTATACATTATGATTGTACCTGGGTTTGGAATCATCTCTGAGGTGATTACTACCTTCTCCAAAAAAACCATTTTTGGTTACTGGGCCATCGCGCTTTCATCCCTCGCCATCGCCTTCATCGGCTTCTTGGTATGGGGACACCACATGTTTACCTCTGGTCAGAGCGCGGTAGCGACCACGATTTTCTCCTTCCTCACCTTCTTGGTTGGGATTCCTACGGGAATTAAGATTTTCAACTGGGTAGCCACCCTGTACAAAGGATCTATTTCGATGAAGACGCCTATGCTCTATGTGTTCATCTTCATCTTCCTATTCTCGATTGGTGGATTCACCGGTATTATGCTAGGTGCCTTATCGGTCGATATTCACCTGCACGACACCTACTATGTAGTGGCACACTTTCACTATGTAATGATGGGAGGAACCCTTATTGCCCTTCTCGCAGGTTTGCATTACTGGTGGCCAAAAATGACCGGTAAAATGTACAACGAACCTTTGGCAAAGATTGCGGCTGGGTTCATCTTTGTGGGCTTCAACGTTACCTTCTTACCTCAGTTCATTATGGGGGCACAAGGTATGCCACGACGCTACTATAACTACATCGATCAGTTTACCCCCTTCCACCAGACTTCCACCATTGGTTCCTACATTCTGGCGGTTGGCTTCTTGATCATCCTAGGATACTTGGTGCATTCGTTACTTAAGGGCAAACAAGCAGGGCCCAATCCATGGAACTCTCGTGGCTTGGAATGGCAGAGTACCTCTCCCCCAGACTTCCATAACTTCGCGCATACACCCGTAGTAATCCATGGTCCATACGACTATCATCAGCCCATGGAAGAGTTTCAACTTGGTTTAGCCGTGGAGCACGGTCATGATGAGGCTCATGCTGAAGAGGCAACAGAAGCCGCAAGCGAAGCTAAGACCGAGGCCTAAGCAACAACTAGCCAACAACTAGCCAAATAAGACATTAACTATAAAACACACGACTAACCGCATGGCGAATCATTCTGCAACCCATCCGAAACACGTGCAACACCATTTCGTGGACTCTAACCAACAGTTCGAGTCCGCAAAATTAGGTATGTGGGTGTTCTTGGTAAACGAAATCCTATTCTTTGGTGGGCTCTTCTGTGCCTACATCGTTTTCCGAGCCTGGTACCCTGAACTCTTCACTCAAGCTGCTCTTGAGCTCAATACCTTCTGGGGTGCGGTGAATACCGTGGTTCTAATTGGTAGTTCACTCACCGTTGCCATGGCCATTCGTTCGGCTCAGAACAACCAAAAGCGCGGTCTTGAAATCAACCTGTTAATTACCATCTTCCTCGCCTGCGTATTCTTGGTAATTAAGTATTTCGAATATGAGCATAAATTACACTTAGGTATTGCTCCTGGTTCATTCTGGAACCCTACCGAAGAAATATCGGCGGTGTTGGATCATCCCAAAGCAAACATCTTCTTTGGTATCTACTACATGATGACCGGAGTTCACGGTTTGCACGTAATCGTAGGGATAGGCCTCATGGTTTGGCTATACCTTCGTGCACGCAAAGGCCATTTCAACTCCGAGTATTACACTCCGGTTGAAATCACCGGCCTCTACTGGCACTTGGTGGATTTAATCTGGATTTTCCTATTTCCACTCTTATATCTCATCGAATGATGCGTACCCACGCTTCGGACTAACTCTCATTGAACCAAAAGAACACACGAAATTTTTACGAATATGAGCGAACATCACGGACATCACGTCGCATCAGCAAAACAACTTTGGACCGTTGGAATCGCCTTGTTGATTCTCACTTTCCTAACCGTATTTGTAGCTAGTATAGGTCTTCCCTCTCCCTTAGATCTTGTTACGGCCATGACCATCGCCCTTACCAAAGCTTTTTTGGTAGCCGCTTTCTTCATGGGCCTCTACTGGGATACCAAATTCAATTCTATGCTACTCATAGGTGCACTGGCTTTCTTCATTCTCATGGTCAGCATCACCTTACTCGACACACTCTATCGAGACGATATCGTTCCATCCTTCTAAGATGGAATCGCCACGCCCCATCGACCTCAGCGTTCCTACGGCAGGAGCGATACAGGACCACCGATGGGTGCGCATGGGCTCTTTTGAACTACACTGGGTTGAAAGCGGAGACATCTGGCTCGACGGTGGAGCCATGTTTGGCGTAGTTCCCAAAACGCTTTGGTCTCGTCAACTCCCTTCCGACGAAAAGAATCGCATCCCCATGACGATGCGATGCCTGTTGATCCGCTCCCATGCCACAGGCAAGCTCTACTTGGTGGATAATGGCGCCGGCAATAAATTCAATGAGAAGCTGTCGGACATCTACGGATTTGAGTACGGCCCTGAAGGCGAAAAAAGTCTCCAGGCATCCTTAGCCCGAGCGGGCGTTGCCCCTGAGGACATCACCGATATCATCTTTACCCATCTCCATTTCGATCACTGTGGGGGCACCACCGATTGGATCGACGAAGAGCTCACGCATGTATTTCCGAAGGCCCGCTACCACATTCACGCCGATCATTTTCGCACGGCCACCGAGCCTAATCCCCGCGAACAAGCCAGCTTCATTCCCGATAATATCGAGCCCATAGTGGCCGCCAAAGACCGTCTTTCTCTGGTTGAAACCGATGCTTCCCTCCCATTTGAATATGAACCTGGCCTTGAAGCTCTGGTCATGAACGGTCATACTCTCGGGCAACAGCTACCCATGATTTCTTGTGGCGATCAACGATTTGTTTTCGTGGCCGACTTACTACCCACTGCCCAGCATGTACCACTGGTTTGGGTCATGGGCTACGATATGTTTCCCACACAAACGCTAAAAGAGAAAGAAGAATTTTTAACGCAAGCCGCCAAAGAGCAGTGGTGGTTACTCATGGAGCACGATCGTAACCACGAATGCCTACGCATCGGGAACATTGATGGCCGGTGGAAGGTTATAGAAACAGCTACTCTTGCCCAACTTGAATGCTGATTTTGGATACACACCATGTCTGAGAATTCAAACATACCATCCAACACACCTGGGAACACAAAGCCGCCCGAGCAACAGGAGGTGATTCGTCTACTGCAGCAGGCCCATGCCAAACAGCAGGGCTTTATTCAGCGTTTGGGCGTTTGGAATGCGGGTCTCATTGGTGCCGCGCTC
>CAKZLH010000395.1 GCA_937125285.1 uncultured Balneolaceae bacterium
TCATACGTAAAAGTATTGACTTCCATCTCTTTATCCAATACACGTAACCCCCCCGACTCATCCAAACCCAAGCACTTCACCGATTCGGCATGGGTATTGGGCTGATCTAATCTCAAAAGTGACACTTGTTTTCCATAGCCTAGCAAGTGTGCATTAATCTGATTGGCAAAAGTTCCCGGGTGGGTTTCCCATAGTGTATAAAAGTGCTCGAATTGAGCTAAAAAATCGATTAGCAGCTGGGTTTTGGACCATTTATTTCTGGATAGTGAATCCTCATTTACAGAAGAAAAATCACGGTCAATAGAAGTTGGACCAGTATCTATTAGCTCAGGAGAACTATCAAGGTACTTCTGTAATTGATCCCTATCTAAGGAATGCTGTTCCGATGGAAGTTCTTGAATGAGGGATGTTGCCGATTCAGTAAGCTCAGCCGGGAAGTGTTCCTCATTAACATTCCAGCCTACTCCCAGAATAGTTGATTGAAATCGGCCTCCTTGATAGGTGTTCTCCGTTAGTACACCCGCTAACTTTTTATCATTCAGGTAAAGATCATTAGGCCATTTGATCACTAAACCTGTGAAACCTAAGTTTTGCAGTAGTTTAAGTATACTAAGCGCGGGGATGAAGGTGAGTAGATGAAGGCCTTCCTCTCGGCTTGGCTTCAGGTAGATACTGATATGTATGTTCTGAAGAGCTGTGCTGTGCCAGTATTTATGAGCTTGCCCCCTACCTTTTAGTTGCTCATGGGCAAGTATCAGGCTTCCATGCCGCAGCTCAGAGGCATGTGTTTTCGCGTAGCTATTGGTCGAGTCAATCTTGTCAAGTTCGACAAGATGACTCCCTAACCAATGTGTATTAAGCTGTTGTTTTAGTACTTTTTTCTGAATCAAATGAGCTTATTTTCCTATGATTACCACCGAATCTTCAGTGCCAAACTCATTAGGAATATACTCATCTGCCGCATAATCATTTTCCCAAACCTGATCGTCGATTAGATATTTAAATCGGTAGGTAGATTCGGGCTTTAAGCGTAATTCGATTTCAAAATTCTCACCTTTTTTCTCGAGTTCATACTC
>CAKZLH010000396.1 GCA_937125285.1 uncultured Balneolaceae bacterium
GCTCGTTCTTTCATCGGCAAAATCATAGCCTCGGAAACCTGATCGCTGGTTTGCGCCTCAAGGTTTACCGGTAAAAAGGGAAGAGCCCCTATAACCCATAGCAGCATAGCCACCACTAATGGTCGATTAGCAATTTTTTTTCGGGTTGAAACTACTGGTTTTGCGTTCATCGAAATGTCTTTTTGGTTACAGATTATTGCGTGATTTCTGGTTTATGCTGATTAATCGCTATTGTTTTACAGATTATTCAGGTTTGTTTCGCTACTTAATTCTTGGTAGGAACCCATGAGTCAAAAGCTTGCTTTTGCTCCTTGGAAGGTCGGCGCATCACACTTGCTTGCATACTTGGATCGGCTTGAAGCACAACCGTGGTACTCTTGGGCAATCCCCATCTTCGGTATTCCACTTCCAATTGCTGGCCCACTCTTCGGCCAGAAACCACATCGTCCAACGATCGTTCGGCGTCTAGCCCTAAACCGGCAACCGATGTGATGAGGTCTCCCCGGTTCAACCCGGATACATACGCAGGACTTCCTTTCCGAGGATCCGACGTTAGTTCCCACGCTTCTGAAGCGGGGTTCCAACGGCTACTCACCCCTAAATAGGGAGCATTCGCAGCGGCCAAATCCAAACTCACCCCTACTCGCGAGAGCAGCTCCTTCATGTCCGGCATGTCACTGTTGTAAATATGGCGCTCAAAAAACGACTGCGCCAAAGAGTCTCCGGCCAACTCGGCAAGAGTTCCCTCTAAGTCCTTAAGGGTGTAGGCCTGCTCATTTTTACCGTATTGCGCCCACAGTGTCCGCATATAATCATCGAGCGTTTGCGTGGTTTCGGTCCGAAGCTTAAGATCCAATGCCAAACCCAAGAGCGAACCGTACGAGTAATAGGAGATAAAAATATTGGCGTTATTATCCGGATCAATCGCTGTAGCCGCGTCTACAAAAGGTGCTCGATAACTCATTTCAATCGGGTTGAAAAAATCCTGCCCCGGTGACAGCATCACATAGTTCAGGGTTCGGTTCAGGCTTTGAATATATTCCTCAGGCGTCATAATTCCTGCTCGTGCTAAGATCAAATTGGTGTAGTACGAGGTAAAACCCTCGGCAAACCAAAGAGCGCCACTCATGTTGGCTTCCTCAAAATCAAAGGGCTCCAAGGAAGCCGGTCTGATACGCTCGACATTCCAAGCGTGAAAAAATTCATGGGAAATGGTGCCAATCGAGGTCTCCGCCAACGGCTCTTCCATGGGTTTACGATTGGTCACAATGGTGGAATTGCGGTGCTCCATTCCATCTCCACTGGCCTGAGGCATATAGCAGCTCAGGAAGGTATAACGACCAAAATCGAATTCGGGCAATTCTCCAAATACATCACGCTGAGCCTCCACAATGGCCATCACCTTAGCAAAGTAGGCATTTACCTCGCTATCCGAGGCGGGCGTATGCAGGGCGAGCTGAATCAACTGCCCATCCACCATGCGCTCACGCAAATGATAATCACTCATTTCAATAGGGCTATCCATAAAATAGTAGCCATTAGGGGCATAAAAGGTCGATGGATCTAACTCTTTTAACTGGGTCGCCACCTTCCAATTCGAACCCTCAGGCACCTGCACCTTTAACTCAATGGGGCGATGCATATAATTTCGTGCATACACAAATGTGGCCGGAATATTAAGATGCGCATGCGATTCATCTACCTGAGAATAGGTGCCATCGCCTCTGTTCGCAAATAATGTATACTCGAAACGCACAAATCCATCATGCCCCAACACATCCCATTGCTGAGGATTTGGTCGCTGCACCTCAAGGGGATTCCCCTGAGAATCAAAGGCCTTCACCTGATACACATTCTTAGCAAAATTATGAATCGCATAACGACCTGGAGAGGTTCGCGACATTCTCACTTGCAAGGGTTGTTCGTCCACATTTGGAAATTCTACCGCGATGGTTGCCTCATGATGCACGGCATGGTCGAAAGAGATGTCGTAGCGATGCAAGGTCTGCGCTTGGACCGCTGAAAAGAAACTACTCACCGTCAACAAACCCACCACTACCGTTACCAACAACAGTACCATCCCCAGCCTAGATAGATCCACCTTCCTCTGGACTCGCTTTCTCAATAGTGCCTGCTGTTCTTTTCGGGTTGAAAGGATCCTTAGATTCATAAATATCTAGTTAAATGAGTTAGTTTTGCGAATTCCAACAAGCGGCAAGAGCCGACTCGAGATGTTCCATTTCTTCTTCAATGCCTACGGTTATCCGCACACCATTAGGAATACCAAATGGACTTAGCTGACGAACGATTACTCCTTGATGAAGCAATTCCTCAGTGATTCGAAGCGCATCGATTTGATCCCGTGCCAGAATCATGACAAAATTTGCCGCCGATGGAACATAGGGAATATTTTTTTCCGTTAAAAAAGATTCGAAACGACTACGTGCCTGATTGCTTTTTACAACCGTGTAGGCTAAGAATTCTTGATCGGCTAAGGCCGCACGTGCCGCTGCCTCACTAATGCCCGATGGCTCAAAGGTATTTTTGGTTTTCCAAAGGGCCGAAATTAGCTCCGGATGCCCAATGGCATATCCCACTCGAAAGGAGGCCAATCCATACGCCTTAGAAAAAGTCCGAAGGATCAAGGTGTTCGGGTGCAGGCTCTCTTCAACCCGTCTAATCATTTCATTGGTTGATGGGTAGTTGGGTAGGTGTTCGGCAAATTCAACATACGCTTCGTCCAGTACCAACAACACTCTCGAAGGCAATGAGGCCATCAACACATCGAGCTCCTGCTGGCTAATCATCGTTCCTGTTGGGTTGTTTGGGTTGGCAATGTAGACCATCTTGGTCTGCTCGGTGACCGATGCCGCGATTGCTCCCACATCAAAAGCATAACCAGAAGTTAATGGAATCTGCTTAACTGGAATGTTCTGTATATGGGCTTGAATATTGAGCCCGACAAAAGTGGCGGAGGCGGTTATAATTTCATCTCCTTCTTCAAAAAAAGTGCGGCATAAAAGGCCTAATAGACTTTCTGAACCCGATCCTATGACCAATTGATTTGCTTCACATTTCAAATGCGCAGCCAAATCGTCTCGAAGTCCGTTGGCCAACGCCGATGGATAGTTATTGGCCACATTCATGGCCTGCTGAACCGCATCGTGTACCTGAGATGAGTGACCCCACCGATTTTCATTAGACGCCAACTTAGAAATTCTGGGCGGATGATACGCCTGCACGACCTCTTCTATGGTTTTACCGGGCACATAGCCCTTCATGGCCCGAATATGTGCGGGTATAGACTCAATGATATCTCGATTATTCGACATACGCGTATTTTGTTCTACAGATGATTACCCTTTTGTTTGATGATCAACTTTACAACTGATGTTCAACCTCACAGGGTACCCCTTAAGATAATAGCCCCGCTTTTCTTTTACTAACCCATGAGATATTGTATTTTGAAGCATGAAAAATATTGTCGTCACAGGAGCTAGCCGCGGAATCGGTCTTGCTACCGTAAAATACCTACTAAATCAGGGCCATAACGTCTTCGGACTTAGTCGAAGTGATAGGCCTGACGAATTATCGGATTACCTTCGGAGTGAAAAGGACTCATCGGCTAATCAGTTGCATTGGCTATCCAGCAAAAAGGAGGAGATGAAGGAGTCTGTGCAGAGTCTAAAACAGATATTAGAAGAACAGGGCGATGGGCAGGCATTAGATGGAATCGTTCACAATGCGGGCGTCTTGATCAACAAAAAATTCTCGGCCACTTCCGAAAACGATTGGCAAGACCAATTCGAGGCTAATGTGTTTATGGTCTTCCGATGGACACGAGCTTTAGAACCATTCTTAGCCTCAGGAAGCCATATCGTGCATATTTCCAGCATGGGTGGAGTTCAAGGAACGGCAAAGTTTCCTGGATTAAGTTTGTACAGCGCAGCAAAAGGGGCGATTTCTGTCTTCACCGAAAGCTTGAGCACCGAATGGGTGGAACGTGGAATATCAGTGAATGCATTGGCATTGGGGGCGGTTCAAACCGAAATGCTACAAGAAGCTTTTCCAGGGATGCAAGCTCCTGTGGCTCCCAATGAAATGGGATCTTTTATCGGTGATTTCTGCCTCAAAGGGCATCGACTATTCAATGGCAAAGTGTTGCAAGTTGCAATGCAAAATCCTGCCTAAATTTTCGTACTTTCATTCAAACAAAGATCATCTATCATTATGAAAACGATTGCTATATGGGTGTTGGTGGGGATAATTGGATTGGGTGCTCCCTCACTTTCCAAAGCCCAAACCATAAATACTCTGGGTGAAAATACCCTCAATGGCGCCTTGACCGGAACCCTATTAGGTGGGGCAAGTATGGCGCTAACAAGTGATACCGATTTTTATCCATTGCAAGTAGGTCTGGGTTTGGGCACACTGTATGGTTTAGGAATGGGAGCCTACGATTTACTTCAGACCGGTGGTAATGACATGCTGATCTCCGGTACGTTCAACACCGGTAAGAATAGCACCATTATCGTATTATTAGATACCTTTTATGGTGCGGCAGCAGGCAGCATTGTCGCTACTTCAATTATGTTGGTTGCCAATGAACCGCTCATTGGTGGCTTACAATATGGTGCTGGAGCAGGTGCCTTTGCAGGCTTTGGTTTTGGGCTTTTTGATACCTTTGTGCTAGCCGATCGGACAACCGCCTTAAGTTTCGCAAAACCTGCCTTGTATCAGGTTCCAAGTCTTACTTCCAACGGGTGGAGTTTGACGCCTCAATTTGGAATAGATATCGTACGCTTAGAGCTAAGTTTTTAAAGGATCCAATATTTACGTGACTAGACTTTGCTAGTCTGGTAAAGCTTTGGAAGATTCACAATCTGCAACTGCGAAGAAGGTGCAAACCGCGAGTTTATTCTTCCGAATACTCTTCTGGATCTAATTGATTGGCATGGCCTTTTTGGTTGATTTCAACCAGTGTCTTCAAAACTTCTCGTACCGTTTGCATATGCCCGGTTAGTGAATGATGCAGCCCATCAGGAATGTAGTGCCAGGCTTGGGGCTGTTCCCCCATACGGTTCGATTTTGGATCTACAATGCCTCCTGTTTTTCCGGTTACAATATCTTGAACCGCGGCTAAATCTTGAGGATGAATACTGAAGGTGTAGAGCGCATGTTCCTCCAGTAATTCCGACAAGATAGGTGCTGGACTAATCCAAACTGGTGGGTTAGAGACTTCATGCTCAAGAATATCTTGTATTGCCTGAATATTCTCCCATGTGTCGGAAAGAGGTATTAGGGTTCGATCCGGATAAATAGAAAGACGCTGTGCATCAAAAGTTCCCAAAGCCACAAACACCCAATCGGGTTTATGCACTAACAGATCCTGATCTATTCTGCGAAGCGCATCGGTTGTGGTATCTTGAGTCTGACTGGCATTGATAAAGGTGAAATTAGCATTCTCTTTGGACATGTCCAGCAAATGCTTGAGTATATACACCCAGCCTTGGGCATCCAAACTTATGGAATCTCCTAAGACTCCTATCACCTCTTCTCCATCGAAGGGAAGACTGTCGATCATATCGACAATTTCATCCTCCTTAAGTAATTCGAGAGCCGCTTGACGCGTATTTTCCTCAGTATTGGCATAGGCCTGAGACACTTCTTCACGAGTCCACCCCAATAGCTGCGCCACTACATCTTCATTATTTTTGCCAGGAAAGAGTGGAAAACGTGAGGCTACATTGATAAAGGGAAGTAAATACTGCTCAACGACGCCCCGCTCTTCCTTAGAGGCCGACGCCTGTGATGTATTCTCCCCTTGAGGAGACGATGTTTTGCTCATATATGATTAAATCCTAAATAGCCGGTTGTTTTTGTAGCGAGAACCAAGAACTTTCTTCCTGATAATAATCTACCACATCTGAAAGCTTGGTGGTTTTGAACTGCGTCAAAATCGATGTTACCTCATCCTGCACGTTAATAATGGCTTGTTCGATGAGTTGCTTATTGAAACCCTGCTCTCCTAACTTGAGCGTGAATTCCATCGATATGATTCGTCCTAAGGCCTGACCTAATTCAACCAACTTTCGCTGAGGCATTTTCGTATCCAATTCGAAATTAAGCACCTCTTTAAAATAATCGGAGGCATTGGTGGTTAAATGATAGTCTTTCAGAAACTCATAGAGATTAGCATTCTTCATTTTGCGCATCGCCTTCATAATCGACTCTGTAATTTGCTGATATAGAATATCGTTGGATCCTTCAAAAATCTGAAAAGGACGACTATCAACCGTGCTTCTCCCCGCTATATGATCGAGTCTATATCCTTTAGCACCTGTTAGCTGAAGCAGAGACTGGGATGCTTTTTGCATGTAATCGGTTAGCACTGATTTAATAGCATTAGCCTCCACATCCATTTTGGCGGTATTATGCTTAAGAGGCACATTTGTTGCCGTAAAATTACACATGGCCGAACACACCGTAAAATATGATTGGATTTTTGAGACTCGTGATCTCACTTGATCATAACTCAAAAGATTGATACCTCCCACCAAACGTTCTCTACAGTGAGTCATAGCCTCATCCATCATGCGACGTAGGAAGCCCATGCCCATTCCTGGAAATTGTAAACGTGACCGATGCAACAGATCCAACATCAATGTGATACCCGTGCCTTTAGGCTGCAATTTATGGCTTTCAGGTACTTTTATATCCACCTGATTTCGACCATAAGGAAGCATATATAAACCAAGATTGTTGTAGTACTCTTCCACTTCTATACCACCTTTGCGCGAATCATGAACAAAAAATGAAATGTCCCGAGTCAATTCACCCTGCCCATTTTTCTCTCTAGCGGTCATAATCCAATAATCGGCCATTCCGGTTAAACCGGCCCAATGCTTAGTGCCCTTCACCGCATAATATTGTTCATTCGGGTTGAACTGAACACTTGTTTGCATTTTCAATGCTTCTGAACCATAGTCGGGCTCCGTAATCATAAGGCCACCCATTTTACCCTGGTTAATAACCCGATCAAAGACCTCTTTTTTGGCTTCGTCAGAACCATAATTGGCAAGGGGTTGAAGAAATAATGCTCCATTGATGCCCATCATCAACGAAAGGGGAAGAGATTCATAGGAACTGGCTTCCAACATACTTAGGGCCTCACCTGTATGTCCACCGAAACCACCATGTTCACGTTCTATAAAAGCCGCAAGTGGCTTAGAAGATAAGATAGTGGATAAAGATTCCTGACAAATACCTCGATCTAAGGCATCGGAATTAGTCTCGTGTTCTTTTTTGAAAATATTGGCTAGTTTTTCTCGGTACTCTTTTAAAAATGAATCGAAGTCGATCATGCTCTCAGTGCTTTTTTATGTTAATTAAGCGGGGTTAGTAGAAATAAATATACCATTAAAATCCGGTCATAAAAAAAGCCTCCGGTTGCAGGGCAACGGGAGGCTTAAAAAAGGAGGAGGCGGCGACCTACTCTACCGCAGTGCAGTACCATCGGCGCTACAGGGCT
>CAKZLH010000397.1 GCA_937125285.1 uncultured Balneolaceae bacterium
CCACAAATATCCAATCTAAGCCATCTACGCCAAAACCCCATTACGAAAAAGAGTTAATTCGACTCATGATAAGTTTTGGTAGGCCTATGGTGCAATACGTGGGAGGGCTTACCAATGAGCGATTATTTGAAGATTCCGAACTCAAAGCCTTCTTTGAAGATATTATTAAACGCTTTAAGGAAGAGATGGATTTTAGTGTTCAGCATTATGCATCGAGAGAGGCCCCATATCCGGCATTGGTGGGCGATATTTTTACTGAAATACACACAGCTTCTCATAGGCACTCAGAGAAAACCGGTATTGAATTCAAAAAAGATAGGGATCCTTATCGTACGGTTAAGAGTACATTAAAAGCATTGGAGATACACTACTACAAAGTAAAAAGAGCGGAACTTGCCGAACAGTTCAAAATCGCTACACCTGAGGAAAAGAAGGAGCTGGTGAGCGTTCAAGCCGAGATACAAAAGAAAATTACACAACGTGAAAGTACGGATTCTGAACTTTTATATCCGGACCCAGAAGGGGCAGAAGATGGTTCAACCCGAGCAAAAAGTTTTCACTATGTCATGAAAAAAGATCGGGAACAAGGGAAGGGAAGCTAGTTAGCTGTAAAAATGCTATATGCTAGATATAAAATGACTATAAACTAGGATTGCCACTTAAGGCATACACCAGGATATTGGTGCCCATTCTTAGAGATTCAAGCCGTTTATTTTCAGGGGTGTTATGTATGCTAGGATCAGCCCAACCATCGGCTAAATTAGATTCATACGTGTATACCAGAGCTAAGCGACCATCAATAAACAGCCCAAAAGTTTGAGGAGCCTTGTTATCATGTTCATGTATTTTAGGAACGCCATTTGGGAAGCGGTAAACCTGATGAAATAAAGGATGCTCATAGGGAATTTCAACCAGGTTTTCATCTGGAAAGGTGTCTTTTATGAGCTCTCGAAAAGAGGTATCTAGTCCGTAATCATCGTCAACATATAAAAAGCCACCATTCTCGAGATATTGTCGAAGATTACGGCGCTCACTTGCATTGGCCGCAATGGTGCCATGTCCCGTTAAAAAAGCAAATGGATAACGAAATAAGTCAGGACTTCCCAAGTCTATATCTGCATACCTGTTTGATATACCTAGATGAACCTGTTCGGCCGTAAATCGAAGTAGGTTCCGAAGCGAAGATGGATCGTTATACCAGTCACCTCCACCTCGGTACTTAATTCTAGCAACCTGGGTTTCATCACTATTCACTTGAGCTTGAACAGGAGGCGTTGCCGGGGCTAAGGCAAATGTTAGTAGTGTAACTATGAGTACGAATGTTTTTTGCATATCAAAAATATAGGCATCAAGGCACTTCAAATTCCAATGGCAAAATAAAGGTTCTTGCCGTATCACGTGACATAGAACCAAAAATACCCACGCCGCCCACAATAGGGGTGATGACATTTTGAATTTCACCTGGAGAAAGGGTAGACCCACCTAGCTGTACCGACTCGGAGCGAATGTAATCATATAGATTTTGATCAATTAAAGATGGGACAATGTCGTTTACTCCAAAATAAGCAACGGCCAGCCAAGGATAACGGATTTCAAGATTACCTTGTTCATTCCGGTTGAAATTACCTTCACTCAGAATTCCAGATGAATTTATCCGCAATTCAGTTAAACTTTGCTGTTTCTTCTCTTCATCTTCACTCTCTACAAATTCAAGGTAAAAAGGGGTTAGTAATTCCTCTAAGGCCTGTGCTGCTACTGTATTTATAATGTAATAGTTCTGGCCTTTTTCGGCTACTTCCGATGCTAACTCAAGGGTAAGTTGTTCGGTAGACTGATAATATAAGGTGTCTGGTATGTCATTTATAATTTGAAAGCCAGCGGGGATAGTGGTAAAGGCTTCAACTTCAGGATATTCGGGATGAAATACCTCTAACTGGTATGTAGAACCAGGTTGAACCACATGCATTTCGGTTGGTTGATACACTCCAGGAGAAGATTCTTCGTACGTGATACGATAGTCTTTTTCATTTGAATGGGCTTTTAGTACCCAGATCATAACTTGAGCCCCTCTAAGTGCAAAACGTTCAAAACTATAAACCTCGCTAGCATCACCTGTGGTAGATAATCGAACTTGGGTTAGGGGATTATTAGCCGTTAAGTACGACTCAACAACCACTTGTTCGGTATATACATCCTGAGTGTAGGGATCGCAACCGCTTCCTATTAAGATGGCCACAGCCAGTATCAAGAAGACTTTGATGGTATGATATTTGGTTAAGAAAACACTCATTATTATCCGTTAGGGGTGTTTATGGTGAATGATAATGCGGGAATTATGGGCAATAAGGTGACGTCGGTTTGTTGTACGGGGTTCTCATCAAAATCAAAACTCTGAAACCAAACGTTACGACGGTTATATAGATTGATGATTTGGATTTGCAGCAGGGTTTCCAGTCCGAAAACACTTCCTGAGCGTTGCAGTGAAAGATCCAATCTATGGTATGCTGGTAAGCGAGATGCGTTAACTTTACCTACAGTAAAAGCATTATTAAATTCATCGGCGCTAAATGGGTCGTCATGCAATGCATACCTACCCAATACTTTTGTGTAGGCTTGTCCTGTCGCATATACCCAAGCGGTCGTTAGTTTCCATTTTTGATTCAAAGAATAGTTCAAAATGAGATTAACATCATGTCTTCGATCATATTTTGGGGGATAAAATCGGGCTTTAGCTTCTAAGCCTGTACTTCGATCGTAAAGTGGATCGGTATTAAAACCGGGAAAACGTCTCCAGGTATATCCCCATGTATACCCTATGTACCCTGTTAATTTACCTGTTCTTTTTTCAAACATGGCCTCAACCCCATAGGCACTCCCATCACCAAATCTAAATAAATCGGCATAGGCAAGGCCTGCGGCATCGGGTAAAAATGGATCTAATTCAAACAGATCTTTCATGGTTCTATAATACCCTTCAATATCAAATCCATAACCTTCAAATGGAATGGTTTTTAGTCCGAAAATATACTGATCCCCATAGGAGGGTTTTATGCCTTGATCTGAAGTTAGCCATAAATCAAATCCAGAAAAGGCTTCATTGGTTATCAGGGTAAAGAACTGATTGTATCTTCCGTACGCAGTTTGTAGTCTGATTCGTTGCCATCGTAAATACTCAACAGAAATACGGGGTTCGAGTCGGAGGTAATTTCCATCTGAAAACGCATTCAGCCGAAACCCGCCTAAAATCTTCCAGTCAGACGTAGGTCGCCATTCATCCTGAGCGTACCATGAGGCATATTGGGCGTGAATTCGTTGGCCAAAGGTGTTTTGTCCATCAAATTGATCTTGAATGCGAAAGGTAAATACCCCCGCCCAAATACCCGTTGCCATGGTATGCTTTTCGGAGGGTAAATACTCAATATCGGCTTTTAAGGATAAATCATAGATGTTATTATCCCGGTTGAATGGGGTTCCTCCAATTTCAAAAGAAGGAAAATTGAAATAGCGTGAACCCGTTAAAACAAAATTTGAAAAGACATTCTCGCTAAAAATATGTGTCCAGTTAGTGCTAATGGTTTGATTGCCATAGTGTAGTTTAAAAGCCGCATCATCCCCAAAAGGGAAATCCACACGATCTTTACCCGAATAAAAGGCAATGGATACTTTGTCGTTATCCGACAGGTCTAGATTCAGTTTGCCATTGGTATCCAAGAAGTAGAAAAGAGAAGGGATATTATCATTATTTGCTCTAAGCGCACCTAATAAGGGTTCGAGAGTAGAACGCCGAGCGGCTAGCATAAAAGATCCTTTTGGAATGGGTCCTTCTATGGCAACCCTGGAGGCTAACATACCCAAGGTAGTTGTGGCTCTGTAATTATTCCGATTACCGTCCTTATTATAAATAGAAAGAACCGATCCCAATCGCCCGCCATATTCCGGTGGATAACCACCCTTGTATAAGCGTACATCTTTTATGGCATCAGGGTTGAAAGTGGAGAAAAAGCCAAAAAAATGAGAGGGATTATAAACCGTTGTGCGATCCAGTAAGATGAGTGTTTGATCTGGACTACCTCCCCGAATGTATAGCCCTGAAGAAAAGTCTGAAGCGGCCTTTACACCTGGCAGGTATTGAATGCTACGAAATACATCGGCTTCAAAAATAGCAGGTAATTCTTTAATGGTTTGGGTCGTTATTTGAGCTCGGCCTATGTTTTTAAGCTCTTCCTGTTCTCGAGTAGATTCAACCACTATTTCTTCGCCCGAGATAATTTCAGCTTCAAGTTCAATGTCTAATCGCAGGTTTTGACCGCTATCCAAATTGATGGGCATTCTGAAAACTTCATAGCCTATATAACTAACGGCTAAGGTATATCGGCCAGGGGTGATATTGGTAATACTATAGTATCCAAGTGTGTTAGAGGTTGTTCCGCGATTGATTTCTAGTAGAGCAACATTCGCTGCAAGAAGCGTTTCTCCCGAGGCTGCATCTGAGATGAAGCCCGAAACGGATGCTTGCGAAATCTGTGCATGGCCAACTTTTGTACATGCCAATAAGAAAATAAATAATAGAGGAAGTAGGTGTAATCGCATGTAGCTTGACTAATCTCTGAGGATGATATTCAGGTAGACAATTCGTATATTTCAATCTTAATAACGTACAAATTAAATCTTTGTTTCGTTCTTTGAACTACTGGGGGTGTACTGGATTCGACGGGATGAGTATCTCCGTACGTGGCATGTCGAGGATGTCCAATGGTTCTCGTAAAACATCCATTATGGACTAAATGTAATTGACAACAATTACTCTTACCGCTTAGCAGCCTAACAGCCTAAGCCGTTCCATGGGTGGCACGCCTGTCTGTGCCCATTAGGAGCGCCGATACCGACAGGATAGTCTTGGTTAACCGTCTGATTAATCAAGATGAAACCTATTCAGACTAGCTAAAGATCACTTGGTTACTGGGTTCGTTCTTTGGCAAAACTTAAGCAGTAACTAAACATGTAGAAATGTGCAGGACTACCTTTTCGGACCGGGGTTCGACTCCCCGCACCTCCACTTTATGAGTAATATAATGCTCGATCACCTACTCAATTTATTTTGTAAATAAATGTAAAGCAAAATGGCGTAAATTCTAGATTAAACGTCATTTCTGTATGCAGTACAAAATCTTAGAAGTGCTCTCAGCATAGATTCAAATGCATCATAATGGTATAAGCCTTGAAAATCAGGTATTTAATGAAAACGCTTCCAAGCTCATCAGTAATATATCTATGTTTGTTTTAAGGCTTAAAAAACTGTTTACATTTGTTTACATCTTTAATCAGCCCCTCAGATTTTAAAAAAAATTCCTAGTCTTTAGTGTGGAATTTTTACAGATATCTTACTTTCTTATGAGAGATGATCATTCAGTACACATTTGCAGACAACAAACTGATAAAGATTATTCGTAACTAACCAATACGTATTTCCATCTACATTATTAACAACAGAAGCCTAAACCAGAGTCTATGGGAACCAAAAAGCTAATCTCTTCCATTGCCTTACTATGTCTTTTTTTATGTTCAGCATCATTGTACGCACAGTCCGGTAAAATCAACGGGACCGTAACCGATGCTAACGGTGAAGTACTACCAGGTGTAAATATTATCATTGATGGAACCCTGCAGGGGGCATCTTCTGCCGATGATGGATTTTATCAAATTCTTAATGTGAAGCCTGGCATCTATTCGGTTAAGGCGACTTATATAGGCTTTGCAACTATAGTGTTTGAAAATGTAAAAGTTGCTGAAAATCTAACGACGGAAGTGAATTTTGTATTGCAGGAAGAGACCATTGAGGGGGAAGAAATTGTGGTAACGGCCGTTCAACCGGTGGTTAAACCAGATGTCTCGGCTTCAGTAACTTCCATTCAAGCCGAAGAAATTGCTAGTTTGCCAGTTACGGATGTGGCTTCAGTTATTGGGTTAGAGGCTGGTATTCGAGGTTCTAGTGTACGTGGTGGCTCATCTTCTGACTTGGAATTTGCCGTAAATGGTATTTCTCAACGTTCTACCAGAAGTAACTCAGCTTCCCAGGAAATATCCTTCACCTCCTTAAACTCTGTGCAGGTCCAAACCGGTGGATTTAATGCCGAATACGGAAATATTCAATCAGGATTAATTAGTGTTACGACCAAAGAAGG
>CAKZLH010000398.1 GCA_937125285.1 uncultured Balneolaceae bacterium
TCGTTGTGGGCTAGACGCGGGTTTTGAACATGCGAAGCTGCAAGCTCGGCTTCCATGGTTAAAAACATTTGGGAGTATT
Organism: uncultured Balneolaceae bacterium; assembly: GCA_937125285.1. Classification (GTDB taxonomy): domain Bacteria; phylum Bacteroidota; class Rhodothermia; order Balneolales; family Balneolaceae; genus UBA1275. The sequence goes on from CAKZLH010000398.1 coordinate 80, forward strand.
TTTGTACAATGGCATCTAAATCGATAAGATCGAAGAACCTTGGATTGTTTTTGAGCCTTTGGGTAGGCTCGTAGGGAATGCGAGTGGGTCCGCTGTAGGAGTTTTGGGCTTGTTGATATTGCTCTAGCCGCCAAGCGATGCTGTGGAACTTGGCTATTGTAGGCTGGAGATTGAGGGGCTCGCGGTGAACGGATGCTGTATTGAGCATCTTGGAGTAGGCTCCGAAGGCCAGCCCGGCCTGTGCGGCGGTTTGTTGGGTGGGGCAGGTTTGGTGGCTGTGGTGGGTGGTATAGTAATGAACCAACCGCCAAGCATAGTCTTGATCGTCCCAATAATACCAATCATCAGAATTAACGATAGAAACGGGTTTGGCTAGGCTAATTATGCCATTCTCCACCTTATTTATATAGTCATAAATCCGTTTATGATTACTTATGATGAGTTCCGGGTTTGGGAATACCTCGCTATTGATTCGTTGCAAGAAGAAACGAGGTGCATTCCTTTGAAAAACCACATAACTGTGATGGATATGCCCTTGAGGATGCGGTTGTATGGCATAGTCTTGAGCATTGAAATCTGCTAAATAGTTCCTCAGTACCCCCGACAATGATTCAAAAAGAGAGCTATTGGGATCAATCATACAAGTACTCCTTAACTCGCCCAAACAGGACTTGGGTATCGATTCCTTTCATGTAATTCGCTAAGTCTAGTTTGCACATCAGCTCGGTCTTCACGATAGGTAACCCCAAACCAATACTCCTGAGTAGTAAGCGCTGCCACAGATCTTCCTTGGTCAATTAGTTCTTGAAGTAGGCTCGGTATGTAGCACTCGCTTTGATCGTTGGGTTCAACCCGAGAAAAAAAGGTCATGAGTAGTTGCTCAAGTACAGGGAAAACCGAAAGATTGAAGCCTATGAGATTCATCGAAACTCGTTCGTCTTCACTGAGTTCTTGTATGTGATTATTTCGGGTTGAAAGGATAGTGTCTTGGCTACGCTTAATTTTGGGATGCTCTTCGATGTGTGTTAAACGTCCTTCTTCAATGCGACAAATTCCTCTTGAAACTGACCCATGATGGGATAGGGTATGGCTTA
>CAKZLH010000399.1 GCA_937125285.1 uncultured Balneolaceae bacterium
GACGTGCTTACCATTGGGCAGTATATGCAGCCTACCAAAATGCATCACCCGGTGAAAGAATGGGTTCATCCCGATCAATTTGCCGAATACAAAGAAATTGGCGAAAAGTTGGGTATTGAACATGTCGAGAGTGGACCTTTGGTGCGTTCTTCGTATCATGCCGAGCGTCACGTGTAAAGCGTTCTTTCTAGATCTTATTAATCAGTCAACCGTCTAATGGCCGCAACACTATCGGTACTCTTTATCAGTTATATTCTAGGCTCTATACCCTCAGCTATTTGGGTGGGAAAAGGCTTGAAGGGTGTTGATGTTCGTGAGCATGGAAGTGGCAACGCCGGCACAACCAATACCTTTCGAGTTTTAGGCGTGCCTTTTGGTATAACGGTATTTGTATTGGATTTTATGAAGGGTTTTGCCAGTTCGTTCTGGTTAAGTAGCGTAGCCTTTCTATGGTTTAATGGCCCATTAGCCCCGCCCAATTGGGATGTAGAATCTTTTTTGAGTATAGCCTGTGGCGTATCGGCGGTGATTGGTCATATGTTCCCTATTTTTGCCGGATTTAAAGGAGGCAAAGGGGCGGCCACGGCTTGTGGAATGTTGTTTGGTATTGAGCCAGTATCCATCTCAATATCTTTTGCACTATTTGGTCTCATTATTTGGGCAACACGTTATGTCTCTCTAGCTTCCATTATGGCTACCGCCTTGTATCCGATTACCCTATTGGTGATGCGTTACGGTTTGGACATCTTTGTGGATGGCAGTGTGATTATTTTCGCCGCCATTATCGCCTTCGGAATCATTTATAAGCATAAGTCGAATATTCAGCGTTTGATAGAGGGTACAGAAAGCAAAGTGGGTGAAAAAGCCCGTTTGGCAAAGCAATAACACAGGATATAACCAATGAATGGGCAGCGAATCGGTATTATTGGAGCAGGTAGTTTTGGAACGGCGCTTTCCAAAGTTTTTATAGATGCAGGTAATGAGGTGCAGATTTGGGCCAGAGAAGCGGATATCGTCGACCAAATCAATTATCATCATCATAATCCTGCCTACCTGCCCGATCTCGAGTTACCCAAAGAGTTGAAGGCCGTAAAAACATTAGAAGAAGTTGTTCAAAATCAGCAATTACTGGTATTGGCTACTCCTTCTCATACTTTGAGAACAATGGCCGAGTCCATAAAGCCAATGCTTAAGGGAGATGAAGTGGTTATTACGGTTTCAAAAGGAATTGAGCAAGACACCTTTATGACCATGTCACAGGTATTGGTGGAGGCCTTGGAAGGGGTAATTACCTCCGATCAAATTGGAGTTTTGTACGGTCCTAGTCATGCGGAAGAAGTGGCGCATCAAAAACCGACGACGGTTGTGGCCGCATCGTATTCAACCCGAACAGCAACCTATATTCAGAATACCTGCATGACTTCGATGTTTCGTATTTATGTGAACAATGATGTTTTGGGCGTAGAAATCGGTGGGTCCGTTAAAAATATTATGGCTATAGCGGCCGGTGTGATTGATGGCGCCGGTTGGGGAGATAATACCAAAGCCGCACTCATTACTCGTGGGCTGCACGAAATCAAGCGTATGGGGGTTCAATTCGGCGCTCATACCGATACCTTTTCTGGTTTAACCGGTATGGGAGATTTGATTGTTACTTGTACCTCTGAGCATAGCCGTAATCGGCGTTTAGGTCTTGAAATAGGCAAGGGAAAATCTCTCGACGAGGTGGTGGAAGGAATGGATATGGTGGCCGAAGGTGTTAAGACTACACGTGCGGTTTATTATTGGGCAAAAAAGCACGGTGTTGAAATGCCTATCACAACGGCTATTTATCAGGTACTTTTTGAAGGCATGAACCCGGTAGACGCCCTCAATGATTTGATGAATCGCGACCCCAAACAAGAGGGCCTTCAGGATATCTATTCATGAACGAATATCAAGATTATTGGTCATCGACAGGTAGTATTACCATAAGTAACATGTCGAAACCGGATTTGCACAATCTTGTGCAAATGGGGGAAACGGCCTTTGTAGAATTTAAACAAAAGGTGGCCTCACCAGAGAAGTTGGCTCGTGAAATAGCGGCTTTTGCCAATTGTGATGGGGGTATGATTTTAATTGGTGTAGGGGATCGCGGAGAATTGATCGGCCTAGAAACCTATTTGGAAGAAGAGTTTTGGCTTCAAAAAGCGGCGGCTGAAGAATGTATTCCACCGGTGAACATTACGGTAGAGTTGTTTCAGCATGGGCAAAGAGACATCCTTATTGTGAAAGTTCCAGAGGCCGAACAAAAGCCGGTCTATGTGAAGGGTCATAAACGTCGTAAAGTGTATGTACGCGTTCAGGATGCAAGTGTTGAGGCTAGTGATGAGTATATTGAGGTGCTTAAACAAGGCTCTTCTGCCGAGGGCGTTACATTTGAATATGGAGAAAAGGAACAGAT